>WGFF01000293.1 GCA_015492355.1 Deltaproteobacteria bacterium | reverse complement strand
GCTATGAGAAGTCTCCCGAGGATAAAAATATCCCACATCCACACAGGGCTCATATTCTCGAGTATCTGATACGGAAAGAACACCCTGGTCGAATAGTTGGCAGCAAGTGGAGTGCCTCCTGCCTGATAGGGATTCCAGAGCGGGATTTCACCATTCCTGTAGAGATCACCCACAAGTTTGTTTATGGGCCATTCATAAAAGATGGGTGTTGCAAGATCCACATTGAAGACATTTACAGGTCTTCTCCCATTGTATCCATAGGTCCATCCATCTACTATGCCATGGGGCTGGTAGAGTGGGGGCTGTAGGGTCTTGCGATCAAATACCACAGGTGCGTAGAGAATGGATATGAGGAGTATATAAAGAAGAAATGCCCGTGTATCGGTATGCTTTTTGAGGAAATCTATCATCTATCCATGAAAAGAGATGTTGACCAACAGGGTATATATATCATATAAGATATTAATTATCTAAGGTTTTCTGAAGGGAAGACCCTCTGTAAAGGGTCTGGGGCTACATTTCCGCACAGTTCCTCCTTGTAAAAAACCCGTACCCTATTCCTTCATGGAAGGGTTAAGGAGGATCCCCCTTTACGGTTAAAGGGTTTTTAGGAATTTCACAGGATGGAGGACTCCTTACCACAGATCGGTCTCAAGACCCTTGCAGCAAAGGGTGGTGGGGCACTTTTCCTGAGGCATCTGTGTGGTTTCACTGTAAACTTCATAGGTGGTATCATACTTGCGCGCCATCTCGGTCCAGAAATACTCGGTCTGTACTTTATATCCTTTTCCATACTGGTGGTCTTAAGGGAGCTCGTTGATTTCGGTGTTGCCACCCACTTCATACGTCTGCCCCACGACCCCACGCCATCCGAACTCAGAACAGCCTTTATCTTCCAGCAATCAGTGGGTGGCATCCTGTTACTTGCTGGAGCGGTATTATTCCGTCTCTCCATAGGTACTCCACATGAGGAACTTTTAATACTCGTTGCATCGGCATTTGTCGGGGCTTACTTCTATTCGTGGCAGAGCATACCTGTATCATCCTTTGAGAGGCGTCTCGATTACTACAGGGTGGGGATGGTCGAGGTGGCTGATATAGCGTCATTCAACGTGATAGCGGTTCTGCTGACCATGATGGGATACGGTATATGGGGGCTTGTGATTGCCAATATGGCAAGGGGGATTGTGCCAGCCACCCTTGCCACCTTCATGCTGGGGCTCAGTCCCCATAAAGGTGCAAGGCTATCCTCCCTCAAGGACCTCCTCCTCCAGACCACACCATTTCTCGGTGCCAAGGTCTCTGTATGGGCGGTTATACTTGCACCATCAGTGCTTTTGAGTTCCCTTGCAGGTAGCAGAGCCTTTGGGATAGCACAGCTGTCACACAACGTCATGGGCACCATAATGGTAGTACCCATGATCTTCCAGCGCGTAAGTCTATCCGCCCTCTCCCGCATACAGGAGGATAGAGAGGCATTCAACAGGGCGGTAGGAAAATCCTTGCTCCTTCTTTCCATGGTGTGCATACCCCTTATAACCGGTGTGTCATCCTTTTCTCCGCTCTGGGTGCCATTTCTGTACGGTGAGAAGTGGATAGATATGTCAGGGGTGGTGCTTCTTTCTGTCTTTCCCTTCATGGTCGCCTCACTCCTTTCCATTCCCACCTCTGCACTCATGGCAAAGGGATACCCATCCATTGTCTTCAAACAGAATGTCCTCCATGGGGTGCTGTTCTGGGTGGTCATGCTCATTACAGCACCCCTTCTCAAAGAACTCGCAATGCCTGTAACCTATCTTGTATCTCTCAGCTCAGCGTACCTTGTTATAAAGGGATATATGAGGTACTGTGGAAGGCTCGATACAGGGTATTTTTTGATCCTTCTTTTACTTGCAGGCGGGACAACGGTTCTCTCCTGGTATCTCAACACAGTGGGCATGACAGGTCTATCTCTACTGGTCTGGCTTCTATTCATCTCAGGATGGTTTGCCGTCTCTGGGTCTGCAAGGAGGAGCCTTGAAATATTCAGGGAACTACTGATGGAAGGATGGATGAAAAGGTGAGGGTACTCCTAACATGGCATGCAGCGGTAGAGACCGCATACAGAAGGATTGTAAGGGAACTCAGAAACAGGGGGGCCGAGGTAAGGCTCATAGTTCCTGTTAGATGGACAGAGGGCGGAAGGTCTATCACTGTGATGGAAGAAGACCTGGATGACCGGGATGCAATCGTTTTGAGGACCATCTTTACCGACCGAATAAGGGCGTTCTTCTACCCGAATCTCTTGAAGATAGCACAGGAGATGAGAACATTCAGCCCACACATACTCCATATAATGGAAGAACCCTTTAGCCTCTGTGCCCATGAATTCTTAAGGCTCGCCACCTTTGTGGGTTCAAGGGCAAGGAGGGTACTTTATTCTTTCGAAAATATAGACGTTCCACAGAGACCTCCATTCTCATCCATACAGAGGTTCAACCTAAGGAATGCGGATGCAATAGTGGTAGTACCAGAGGAGGGTGGTGAACTGTGGAGGAGAAGGGGATTCAAAGGAAGGATATACACTATCCCCTTAGGGATAGATACGGATCTTTTCAGGAGAGTGGATGTAAGGGACAGGGCTCATGGAGACACAGGTGGATTCAGGCTCGGATTCGTGGGGAGGATAGTGGAGGAGAAGGGGCTCGATACCGTGATAAGGGCACTCGCCATACTGAAGAAAAGGGGGAAAAGGGTGCACCTCCATGTTGCAGGCAGTGGAAAGGAGGATTACATAAAGGAAATTCTCAGGACCGCCAACGATACGGGTACTGGCGGTATGATATCGTTTGTCGGTCCATTGACACAGGATGAACTGCCCCGGTTTTACAGTGAAATGGATACCCTTGTACTCCCTTCGAGGACAACCCCCACGTGGAAGGAACAGTTTGGAAGGGTACTGGTGGAGGCGATGGCATGTGGAGTGGCTGTTGTGGGCTCATCCTCTGGAGAGATACCCAATGTTGTAGGAGAGGCTGGTCTTGTCTTTAAAGAAGGAGATGGTGATGACCTTGCGTTCTGTATAGAGAGGTTGATAGACGACCCAGCCCTCAGAG
>WGFF01000292.1 GCA_015492355.1 Deltaproteobacteria bacterium | reverse complement strand
TAGGATATCTGTGTGTATTTTTTCTTTAATTATATTTTTGAGTCTTTCTTCAGGTGTCTTTGCCTGCGAGGAAGAGATTCGGTCTCTCGAGGAGGAGATTCAGTGGATAAGGAAGGACATGGGAGAGATAAAGCGTGTGCTGGTATCCATTCTACCTGTACTTGTCAGGGAGCTGGCAGAGCGGGGGAATCCTTCTGATGGCATGGTTGACAGTAGAGTGGCTGGTAGAGATGTCAGGGTTTCTATAAAAAATGGGGTTGTAATGGGTGAGCCAGCGGATGTTGTGCTTGTTGAGTTCAGTGATTACGAGTGTCCCTTCTGTGCCAGGTTCTATAGCGAAGTGTTGAAGCCTCTCAGGGAGGAATACATCGATACGGGGAGGGTCATGTTTGTGTACAAGGACTTTCCCCTCACCTCCATTCACAGGTATGCCATGCCTGCTGCCATTGCGGCGAGGTGTGCGGGTGAACAGGGAAGGTACCGGGAGATGCACGATGGGATCTTTGAAAACCAGGAGGATATCTCCAGGCTCCGTGACATCGCAGAATCCATCGGACTGGATATGGATGGGTTCAGTGAATGCATTGGATCGGGCAGATACAGGCAGGATGTGGAAAAGGACATTGAAGAGGGCAGACGCATTGGTATAAGGGGCACACCGAGTTTCATCCTGGGGAGGCTTGTTGGAGATGGGGTCGTGGAGGGTGAGTTGATACAGGGTTTTGTGCCTTTCGATGTACTCAGAAGAAAGATAGATGCCCTTTTGAAGTGATTTTTTGTGGAGGTGGAGGAGATGAACATGACAGACAGGGACCTTCTATTCAAGGTCAAGGATATCGAATGCTGGAAGTGCAGCAAAACTGTAGAGGGGGTTATAGTTCTCGACAGGTGGAATCTCATGGTCAAGACCACCTCTGGATTCACCATCTTTCCCGACGGGATTATATGCAGTGAATGCCTGGGCGAATCAAAAAGGAGGGTATTGCACATATGAGGGGATGGAAGGTGTGTTTGTTCGTGTTTTTACTGTTCGTTCCTTCTGTGTCTTCTGCCTTCTGTTTCGAGTCTGCTGGCAGGAGGTACGATGTATCACCCGAGCTTTTGCGAGCCATAGCGATGGTGGAATCAGGGATGGACCCCCATGCTGTGAATGTTCGTAACAGGGATGGCAGTAAGGACTATGGATTGATGCAGGTAAATTCCTTCTGGTCAAGGAGTCTCGGTGAAACCTGGGCATACATCATGGAACCCTGTTACAACGTGCATGTAGGTGCATGGATACTCTCACAGTGTATTGACAGGTACGGATACAGCTGGAAGGCCGTGGGGTGTTATCACCGTGGCAGGTGGGATGGCCTGGCAAAAAGGTATGTAAGGAGGGTTCAGGATGCACTGGCAGAGATATACCTGGATTAGTGTCGTTGTTTTCATCTCTGTATTTTCCGGGATTTCCATCTCAGGGGAACTGAGGGAGGTTGAGTACCTATTTTTCAGTGAAACTGTAGTATGGGAGATGGAACCCACACATGTGGTCTGTGATGAGTGTCCTTCGTTGAAGGATGTAAGGGTAGCACCCCGTGGGTATGCAGAGAAGGTGGTGAGGATAAAGGATTTTCATCCTTCTGTCCGGGAGATGGGTTCCATCACCGAAGAGAAAAGGGAGGTACGGCTCACCGTTTACTTCGACTTCGACAGTTACAGTCTCAGGGACGGTGAGTATTTGAAGCTCAGGGAATTTGTCCGCTCTCTCGATGAAGGAGACTACGGACTCATAGACATTCACGGTTACACCTGTGATATCGGCTCCGAGGAGTACAACGATCTACTTGCCACGAGGAGGGCAGAGAGTGTGTATGAGGCATTGAGAGGACTTGGCGTGCCAGAGAAGCGCATGAGGTTTGGTGGCAAGGGCAGGTGCTGTTATGTGAGTTCCGAGAGGGCAAGAAACAGGCGTGTTGAGGTAATATTGTATAAAAGAGTACACGAAAGGAGGTGAGAATTCATGAACAGGTTTCTTACTTCTACCCCTGGACTGGCCCTTATGATCGTGTTCGTGGTCATGGCGCTGGTATCTGTGGCAGGTCCTGTGTATGCGTTCACCGCACCAGCTGCCGGGGATTTTGCCTACGATCTCTATGACATCTTCTTCAACGATATCGTGGGTGGTCCGATCGGGTTCATAATCGGTGGAACTGCTATCGGTTATGGTCTTTACCAGGTCGCCTTTACGCAGAGTATAACCACCGGTATTGCCTCTGTCCTGGTTGGTGCTGGAATAGCGGGTCTGAACGCCCTGACCTCTTCTCTCGGCATGATAGTGTGAGGAGTTGCGAACACAGAGGGGTGGCTCTGGTTTTGCAGGGCCACCCCTCACATCCGAACATACCAGGAGGCTGAAAGATGAAGATACCACAATATCTTCACCGGCCACTTGTTGTCCTGTGGTGGGAGAGTGATGAATTTGCCCTGTTTGCGAGTGGTATTGTTCTGTGGTATCTGTTTGGTGGATACATACTCCTTTTGACAGGACTGGTGATTCCTGTTGTTTATTCCAAAATCAAAAAGAGGTATCCCAGAGGTTTTCTCAACCATCTGGCTTATTACTCTGGTTTTGCGAGTTTCAGGGGATATCCGGACTTTTTTGTAAAGGACTTCTATGAATAGAGGTGAAGGATGCGGTTCGATATCTATCTACAGAAGACCTCCAATCTTTACATGAAGAATCTTTTTCTGAAGTTTCTTGTTGTTGTGGCAGGAGTTGTTGTGGTGATGAACAGTTATTACACTTACAGGAAGGTATCCGCCCAGAGGGTGGTCGTGATACCTGCTGGATTCAACGAAAGGGTGGAGGTCGGTTCTTATCATGCTGACGAGAAGTACATAAGGATGATGACAAGGTACATTGC
>WGFF01000291.1 GCA_015492355.1 Deltaproteobacteria bacterium | reverse complement strand
GGGGAAAACACCTTTTTACCAAAAAAGGGCGATAGCCCGGAGGGTTTTCCCCACAACAAAAGTTCAGGTCCGATTCGATGACCCATTACCTAATCATAAAAGACCGGTGGAGTGGACATGATGGGTACAGGTAAGACCTTGAGATAGCGTGGTCTTCTGAGGGCAGGTGGGAATGTAAAACCCCCTGGGGCATTGTAAGACCCCATCCCTGAGGGGTTTTACCATCCTGCCTTCAATCTCTCAGCGAGCCTTACCGAGAGCCCTGCGGATACAACCTTCCTTCCCGTTGCCTCCACATCGTATTCTACCCGGTAGAATCTCACAAGGGAATTCTCTGTATCGTACACAACAAAGGGTGCCCTCGGATCTCTATCCCTGGGCTGTCCCAGTCCACCCGGGTTTATGAGATATCTTGTATCGTCCTCGAGTTTTAACTCCTCGTCCATCAACATCAAGACCTCATCGTCCTTATTGAGATATGCCACTGCAACATGGGTATGCCCGAAGAAACATAGCCTTATACCCTCCTCATCAAGGAGCCTGAAGTTCTTGAGCGCATCGTGAGGACCGAATATGTATCTGTCCGTATCGTTAACCCAGCCGTGTATGGCAAGGAATCTACCATCCACATGGAGCCTCTTAGGGAGGTTGGCAAGGAAGTTTCTATTCTCCTCTGTGAGTTGCCTTCTGGTCCAGTAGATGGCTTCTGCAGCATAGTAGTTGAAATCAGTGGGCAACTCGAGCCCCGCTGCCCTGAGGTCATGGTTGCCCATAACACACCGTATGTTCCTCTCTTTTATGAGATCGAGGCACTCATTCGGATTCGCATTGTACCCCACCACATCACCGAGGCACACTATGCTCTCCACACCGAGTCCATCGAGCCTATCCAGAACCGATCTGAATGCCTCCAGATTGGCATGAATATCTGAGATTATCCCGTAACGCATAGTTGATGTGGCATTCTGGAACTAACCTGCCGGGATGACAGCACCGGGGATGGTAATCCTTCTCTTTTCAGTGTATGGTGCTCTTTCTTTCCTCTGTTTCAGAGGTCGGCCTCTCTGTATGGAAGGGATCGTTAACGAAATTGTCCCTGCATCTCTTACAAAGTATATATATGACATCCTGACATATATCCTCTTCGAGATTGCCCAGCTCGAGCTCCTCCATGGCGTCTATAAACTCGTTTATCCTCTCTTCGAGATCGCCATGATATGCCTCGAGATAACCGTCGAAATCAGCAAAACTCTTTATCTCTATAACGTACTTGAGACTCCCCTCCCTGAGTATGGCTCCACAACTGTGACACCTTAAGACTTCCATAGTGATTTGCTTCCTTTCTTTTGGTTTCCTTAGTGTGCTATAATCTTACCCCTAAAGAAGACTCTTGTCAAACTAAATAGGAGTATGCTAAAGTCTTGGGAATCGGAGGATAGCGGATGGACCTCTTGCAGGATATAGTCTCAAGGAATGCCTTTCTCCTTACCTTCGAGGTGAGGCTGTTCTGGCTTGTAGCCTTCATATACGGTACAGGGTGTTTCTTTCTTCTCCTGTATATAATCTTCCGTTCTGGTCACCTCGGAAAGGCATCGCACGCCATACTGTGGACCGGTATAACACTCCATACTGGTCTTATAATACTCAGGACATTCGAGGGTGGAAGGGCACCGTTCCAGACACTATATGAGAGCCTTTCGTGGTTTGCCTGGAGTGCCACGATTACCTATCTTTTTGTCTCCAGGAGATGGAAGGATGTATATCTGCCGGGTTTTTTTGTAACCCTCATATCCGTGGGGGCGTGCATGTATGCCCTCCTTTCCAGGTCGCCCGATGTAAAACCGCTCTCACCACCTCTACAGAGTTACTGGTTTGAATGGCATGTTACGCTTGCATTCCTCTCCTATGCGGTATTTGTTGTGAGCTTTGCAGTGGAGATGAGTTGTCTCATCCTAAAACCCTTTCTTAAAAGGGGGATGGCACAGGACTTTGGACTCAGTCTCGATGGGCTCGATGAGTTCCGTGGCACTGCTGTGAGACTGGTCCTTTTCGGGTTTCCACTCCTTACGTTCTGCATATTCTCTGGTGCCGCATGGGCGAACGAGGCATGGGGCAGGTACTGGAGCTGGGACCCTAAGGAGACATGGTCCCTTATCACATGGACAGTCTTTGCAGTGTACCTCCACTCCATGGCAATACCCTCCATGAGGGGGCTCCCTGCATCACTTTTCAATATCCTCGGCTTTATCTGCATGATGATGACCTTCTTGGGGGTAAACTGGCTTGCCAAGCTCCTTGGTATACCGAGTCTCCATGTGTACGCAGTATAGGAATAGCCACTTATGAAAGCCTTTCTCGAAAAGATAAGACACTCCTTCAGTTATCCAAAGGGGGAGACCCCATCCAGCAATAGTTCCGGATTCAGGGAATTTACAGGATGGGCATACAGGAAACTCTCATCCATCAGGACATCCATATACATACTCCTTGGAATGGCTCTCTTCTATCTCCTCGGTACGGTCTTTCCCCAGGGTGCGAACATAGACGACTATGTACAGGCAGGTGGAAGGTTTGTATTTGCGGTACGCCTTTTTAATCTTCTCGATGTGTTCAGCGGTATACCCTTTCTCTTCCTTGCCTTTCTTCTCTTCCTCAACATCGCTATATGCACCTATGAGAGATTCTTCCATCTCCTCGTACAGAAGATGCCTGTACCGAGGGATTTCACACCCACAGCCACCATTCCCCTTACAATGGATGCACATGTTGCACAGGGTGAGATATGGAACATACTCAGGGAGAGACTCAACTTCAGGCTCCTGAGCAAGGGACAGGAATGGACCGTGATGGAAAGGGGACTGAGCTACAGATGGCTTACATGGCTCTATCATGCAGGCATAGTGGTGTGCTTTATGGGCTTTTTGATTACCTACCTCTTTGCAGTGGAGGACGTGGTAACCCTCTATCCTGGCAAACCAGTAGAGATAACACCCTCATCCCCGGGACGCCTTGAAGGACTCTGGAGGGATAGACACCCCAAGCCAGGATTCAGTATCATACTCGATGAGTTCATAACAGAGTACGTACAGCATCCGAGTATAGATTACCCCAGGGACAGGGTCTCAAGGCTCGCCATAGCGCTCGGCTGGAGGGATGTAACGTACACCATAAATGAAAAGTCCTTCTTTCCCAAGGACTGGAAGTCCAGACTCAGGATTCTGAAAAATGGCCTTACAGTGTATGAAAAGACCATAGAGGTAAACGACCCTCTCGTATACGAGGGATACACATTCTATCAGATGGCTTTTGAACAGAGGCTCAGGATAGGGGTGGACAACAACCCCATCCTCCTTGAGGTCAAAACAGGCGATGAACTCATAGTGCCAGGGCTTACCACACCGCTCAGGTTTACAAACCTCATAACCGGTACACTCTACAGGCTGGATGGTGGAACAGAAGGGATAACCCCCTTTGTAACAGTCAAGCGTACCGTAAAGGATGAGGGGGGCGGGAAAAGGACGGAAAAACTCGGCATCCTTGAACTGGGTGGTTCTATAACAGTGGATGGAAAGAAGATAACCCTTGCGGACATAGAGGAGGCATCGATCCTGAGCTACAGGTATGACCCTGGGGTGGGAATCCTCTGGTGGACAGGGCTATTCGTGTTCCTTGTGATAACCATAAGGTGCTTTGGTGGATGGTACATGCTTGCGTACAGGATAGAGGAATCTGACGGTATAGCCTATCTCACACTCTCCATACAGACAAGGGGGCTCATTGCTGACAGAACCAAGATGACGGAAAGACTCGTATACTATATCACAAGCTCCGAGCTCAAGCCAACCCCCCTTCCCCCATCCAGCTGAGGTAACCCTTACAGAGGAAGGGATATATGGGAATCTTCTTTACAAAAGACCGGGCTTCCAGCCAGAGATCTATCCTATAAGATGGATATAAGGGACTTCCTTAAGAGACTGAAAAGCAGAAGGGATATAGGGGACTGGATAGTCCATCACCGTATAATCCCGCGGATAAAGCCATCCTACAGTGTGCCTGACTTTCCCCTGAACGAGGCTATCTCAGAAAGACTCAAAAGGCAGGGTATCCATCCCCTCTACATCCATCAAGCCCTCGGCATAGACCTTGTAAGGCAGGGAAAGAACGTGGTCGTCATGACCCCCACCGCAAGTGGAAAGAGCCTCATATTCAATATACCTGTACTCGAAGCCATCATCGAAGACCCTGAGACCCACGCCATATATCTCTATCCCCTGAAGGGACTCGAACAGGATCAGATAAAGAACCTGAGAGACCTTGCAGAGGGTCTTCCCATCGAAAACCCCTGCGAGATATACGATGGAGATACATCCTCGTACAGGAGAAGGAAGATAAGGGAATCACCCCCCTGCATAGTGATGACCAATCCAGATATGCTCCATCTGGGTATATGTGCCTTTCATGAAAAATGGTCCTCCTTCCTTAGGAGACTCAAATACGTGGTTATAGATGAGATTCACACATACAGAGGGGTATTTGGCTCCCATGTTGCCATGATACTGAGGAGGTTCAGAAGGATAGCGTCCCTCTATGGCTCGAATCCCAGATTCATAGCCTGTTCTGCCACCATAGCGAATCCTAAGGAACTCGCTGAGGCACTCACAGGGGTTGAGTTCCATCTTGTGGACAGAAGTGGTGCCCCTCAGGGAAGAAGACATTTCCTGTTTGTAAACCCGGTGCCAGAGTCAAGCCCATACACAATAGCAACGAGATTGTTCGTGGAGGCAGTACGTTCAGGGTTCAGGACCATAGCCTTTACAAAGGCGAGGAAGATTACCGAACTCATGCACACATGGATAAACGAGGGGGCAGAGGATATACGTGAAAGGATAAGCTCCTACAGGGCTGGCTTCCTTCCTGAAGAAAGGCGTACCATAGAGGAGAGACTCTTTGGTGGCGAACTCCAGGGGGTCATATCGACGAGTGCGCTTGAGCTGGGTGTGGACGTGGGTGGACTGGATGTGTGCATACTTGTTGGTTACCCAGGCACAATAAGCGCAACCTGGCAGAGAAGTGGTAGAGTGGGAAGAAAGGCACGGGACTCTCTCATTATACTCATTGCCCTGGAGGATGCACTGGACCAGTACTTTATGCGGAATCCAGAGGATTTCTTCAGAAGGTCTGCTGAATCAGCGGTCATAAATACAAAAAATCCTGTCATACTCAGGGCACACTTGGAGTGTGCCATTGCAGAGAGATACCTGAGTACATACGACAGGGTCTTTGAGGTAAGGGAACTGATCCCGACCTTGGAGGAGCTCGAAAGGGAGGGGAGGATAAGACGGGGGAGAAAGGGGGATATATGGTTTCCACGAAGGCGATATCCCCACAGGGATGTATCCATAAGGGAGATAGGTGATGTATATACCATAGTGGATGAGGAAAGAAAAAGGATAGGCGAGTCCAGCTCCACAAGGGTACTCTATGAACTCCATCCAGGGGCGGTGTATCTTCACAGGGGGAGGCACTACATGGTGATAGACCTTGATATGGAAGATAAAAGGGTTGTATGCAGACCGGCAGATGATATCATCTATTATACACAGGCAATAACCACAGAGGAAACGGAGATACTATCCGTGGATGAGAGAAAGAGGATGGGAAGGGTGGATATAAACCTTGGAACCCTTCGTGTTACAGAAAGGGTGATAGGTTTCAGGAAAAAACACATCCACACAGGTAAGATAATCGGTGAACACACCCTCGATCTGCCACCCATGATATTCTCTACCACCGGTATATGGATGAGGGTGGACGAGGATATCATAGATATGATATACAACCACGGCTACAGTGTACCAGGAGGACTCCATGCCCTTGAACATTCTGCCATAGCCACACTACCTCTTTTTGCACTCTGCGACAGGCTTGATCTTGGCGGGGTAAGCTACCCCATCAATCCAGAACTCGAAGGTGCGGCTATATTCATATACGATGGGCACGAGGGAGGTATAGGACTCACAAAGAGGGGATACGAATGTATAGAGCCATGGTTCTCCTCCACACTCAGACTCATAGAGGAATGTGGATGCGAGGTCTCGTGTCCATCGTGCACGCAGGACCCTAAATGCGGATCCGGCAATGAACCTCTCGACAAAAGGGGTGCTATAGTAATACTCAGGGAATGGCTTGAACTGGAGGCTATCACCAAAACCGTATAGGAGAGGCTGAACCATTCGGGGAATCCATCTGGTAAGCCACCCTTAGTAAGCCTCAGGGTAAGGGGCTTGAGACTACCTGTAGGGCATCAAAAACCATCCATGCAACACGATTTCACGGGCTTCTGCACAAAAACGGGCACTCCTTTTGAATCCAGTGGATGGGTCCCTCGGTATTTTGGATTTTATCATGTCCTATTACATTTTTTTCTTTACCCATTGATTCAAGTCCGCTATAATGCACTGGCTTAAAACAGAGGTTGCTATTCTATCCGTTTATTTTCCTGAAAAGAGATGAGAGGAAAGATTGGGTGGTATATAGTTGCTCTTTTTATTAGCCTCCTTTTCCCGTTCAATTGCAGTTACGCTGAGTACAGGACTGAATTCGAGGCAAACAGTGGTTTTAGAATAGATGAGCTCAACTGGAATATTGCTGGTAATATAAAGGGAACAAATCCCAATGTGCTCTCTGAACTTATATGGAAAAAACTCAAGAGTCATCAGGTTAGATTCAGGGGTAAGCTCTTCATAGTGGATAATCTTTTCCTGTATGGCAGGATGGGATACGGATGGATATACGATGGTACCAACAGGGATTCTGACTACTACGGTGATAACCGCTCACGGGAGTTTTCACGTTCGGAGAACAAGAGCAAGGAAGGCTATCTCTTCGACCTTTCCTTTGGTGCAGGTTATCTCATCGAATATACCGTAGGTACGATTAGGCTCGGTGTATCACCCCTTGCAGGCTATTCATACGTAGAACAGAACCTTACAATAACAGATGGTTTTCAGGTAATACCACCTACAGGTCCATTCCAGGGGCTCGACAGCACCTATGAAACCGAATGGAAGGGACCATGGGCAGGTGGTGAGGTATTCGTTGAGTTCAAAGGACATACCCTTATCTCTGGCTTTGAATACCACTGGGCAGATTTCTCTGCGGATGCCAACTGGAATCTCAGGAAAGACCTCGCCCACCCTGTAAGCTTCAGACACATAGCAGATGGAGAAGGAGTGGTTGCATTCCTCGGATGGAGGTATGGTTTTATGCAGGGATGGTCCTTAAACCTTGCTGTTGATTACTGGGACTGGTATACACTGCCTGGAAAGGACTATACATATTTCTCAGATGGCTCATCCTCGGTTACACGCCTTAACGAGGTCAACTGGCGGGCAACAACATTTATGGCAGGTATTGTCTACAGATTCGAGTAACATCCTGCCTCTTCCATCTCTTTTAGCGGTAATTTCAAAAAATGGACAGACACACAGTATCCCTAATCCAGAAG
>WGFF01000290.1 GCA_015492355.1 Deltaproteobacteria bacterium | reverse complement strand
CCTTGAGACGTTCTGAGGGATTGTTATGGAGTCGATAGAAAGGATAAAGGCACACTACAACTTTACCATTTCGGATGCAAAGAACCTCATGGAGCTTAAGGGCCTGGGCGAAAAATACAAGGATGACTTTGCCCAGGCTTTTTACAACTGTGTAAAGAACTACGAGGATGCCCACAAGTACCTCAGGGACAAGGGCACCATAGAGAGGCATCAGAATGCCCTCAAGAACTGGTTTGTGGGGCTCTTTTCTGGTGAATACGGAACCCATTACTTCAGGGAACTGGAACGTGTCGGGCTTGCCCACGTAAGGATAAATCTTCCCGCCCACTATGTGAATGCATCCATGCATTTCGTCAAACACTATATATCCGATATCCTGTACAGGGAGATACAGGATCCAAAGGAACGCATCTATATAATGCGTTCTGTAGAAAAGATACTCGATATAAACCTGGATGTGTTCACGAGCTCGTTCATAGAGGAGGAAAAGAAGATGTTTTTTCTCTCCCACAAGGTGGAATCCTATCTCATAAACGTGGCAAACCGCATCTCCTACGGGCTGAATCTCGTGCTTGTTCTTGGGCTGGTTGTACTCGGTGGCATGGTGATGGGACTTTTTGCCTATGATATCACCCATATCTTCGATGGCGAGATAGAAAAGGGGCTTTTGAGCACCCTGGGAAGTCTGCTTATGTTGTGGGTGGTCATCGAGCTCATGGACACCGAGATAAGGCATCTCAGGGGGGGCAAGTTCGCCATAAAGGTGTTCGTAAGCGTTGCCCTTGTGGCGGTGATAAGAAAGATACTCGTTACAACCCTCAGCACCGAGGCTGTCGGTGCCCAGATATCCCTTATTGCAGCGGTTGCGGTACTCGGAGTGATCTACTGGCTTATTGCAAAGGTAGAGTGATGGCTCAAACAATCCCCTCCCTTATCCCCCTTCCACAAGGAATCTCCCAAGGGGCACGGATGAGGAACTTGAGAGACCTCACATACAACGAGATATGTGAAGAGATAAAGACACTCGGCGAGAGACCCTACAGGGCAGGACAGGTATACAGGTGGGTCTTCAAGAGGGATGTAAGGGAGATAGATTCGATGACAGACCTCTCCAAAGACCTGCGTCAGAGGCTCAAGGAGAGGTTCTACATAGGTCTGCCAGAGGTACTGGAAAAGAGGAGATCAAGGGATGGAACGGTAAAACTCCTCCTGGGACTTGAGGATGGTCTGACAGTTGAGTGTGTGCTGATGCATGAGGACAGGAGAACCACTCTATGTGTATCCACACAGGTTGGATGTGCCTTTGGATGCACCTTCTGCATGACAGGCAGGGGCGGGTTTTTAAGAAACCTCACCCTGTCCGAGATGGCAGGTCAGGTCTCAAGGGCAGGGGATCTCCTCGAAGAAAAGGAGCGCATAACCAATGTGGTGCTCATGGGTATGGGTGAGCCCCTTGCAAACTTCAAAGAGGTTGTAAGGTTTATAAAGATACTCACAGACCCCGATGGGATGGGGTTTTCAAAAAGAAAGGTAACCCTCTCAACAGCGGGTATCATCCCGGGGATAGAGAGGCTCGGAAGGACTGTGGATATAAGGCTCGCTGTCTCCCTCAATGCAACAACAGAGGGTGTAAGGAGTAAACTCATGCCGATAAACAGGAAGTACCCCCTGGGGGAACTCCTCTCTGTCCTCAGGAGGTATCCGCTCAAGAGGGGTGGACGCATTACCTTCGAGTATATACTCATAAAGGGTATAAACGACTCCCTGAGGGATGCAAGGAGGCTTGCAGGGCTTCTGCGTGGCATACCCAGCAAGATAAACCTCATACCCTTCAATCCCTTTCCAGGGTCTTCCTTTGAGCGACCAGAGGAGGATAGGGTGGTTGCCTTTCAGGATATACTCAGGGAGGAGGGCTACACAGTGGTGGTGAGGAAGAGTAAGGGTGGTGATATATCCGCAGCGTGTGGTAATCTGTATGCCAGACCCTTAAAAGCACTTGACCGTAAGGTATTGTAGATGGTAAAAAATTCAGGGGAAAACCCCCTTATGAAAGGGATGATAACGCAGGGTTTTCTTCTTTCGGACTGAGATTTGCCTGTATCCTGAGGGAAACCCCTTTTGTAAAAGGGGTTTCCCTCAATCTCCCTTCCCCAAAACTTTTAATTTAAAGTTTTGGGGGAAAGGGGGGCAGGGGAAAACACCTTTTTACCAGAAAAGGGCGATAGCCCGCAGTGTCTTCACCACAACAAAGATTCAGGTCCGATTTGATGACCCATTACCAAAACTAAAAGGAGAGGTTAGGG
>WGFF01000289.1 GCA_015492355.1 Deltaproteobacteria bacterium | reverse complement strand
GGGACATAAGGGATACTCCCCTGAAGGTCAACGGTTGGCTCAGGGGATGGACTTGATACATGGAATTTCAATCGGGTGGGACCGTACACCAAGGATGCCTGTGGGATGGGCGTTTTACTACTTCTTCATGGCAATAATCCTGTCGAGTATCTTTTCAGCCACCTCGTCCTTTTTAAGTGGTGGCAGGAACTCCACATTGTCATATCTATCTATGATAATCACCTGGTTTACCTCGCTGTCAAGCCCACCAGGGCTGTTGGCAATCACAAGGTCGAGGTTCTTCTCCCTGAGTTTACGTTTTGCATTCTCCTCCATCTCCTCTGTCTCAAGGGCAAAGCCAACGAGGAATCTCCCTTTTTTCTTCTCTCCCATCTCCTTGAGGATATCCATAGTCCTTTCCATCTCCACGGTGAGGAATTTTGAATCCTTCTTTACCTTTGCAGGATGTGCCTTAATGGGTCTGTAGTCCGCAATGGCAGCAGCCATTATGACCACTGTGGACTGGGGGTAGTATCTTATGGCTACATCTGCCATCTCCTCTGCACTCTGCACCTTGACAAATGTGACATCCTTTGGAGGGGTGAGATAGGATGGGCCACTTACAAGCACAACCTCCGCCCCCCTTCTCTTGCATGCCCTGGCTATGGCATAACCCATCCTGCCAGATGATGCATTCGATACAAACCTTACAGGGTCTATCGCCTCCCTTGTGGGACCTGCAGTAACCAGAACCTTCTCTCCCAAAAAATCCTTTTTACTCAAACACTCACGCGCTGCCTCCACTATATCCTCCACATCCGCAAGCCTTCCCTTACCCTCGTATCCGCACGCAAGTTCGCCATATTCAGGACCAACAAAGTTGAACCCCAACCCTTTGAGCCTCTTTATGTTCTCTGATACCACAGGGTTTTCGTACATCCTGCTGTTCATGGAAGGTGCCACAACCACAGGTGCACGGGTTGCGAGTATGATGGTGGACAGAAGGTCATCTGCCAGACCCGCAGAGAGTTTACCTATAAAGTTTGCAGTGGCAGGTGCGATTATAACAAGGTCAGCCTTCTCTGCGAGTTCTATATGACTTATCCTGGATTCCATATCGTGCTCGAAGAGATCGTTGAACACCCTGCATCTTGCAAGGGTAGAAAGGCTCAAGGGGGTTATAAACTCCCTTGCAGAGCCTGTCATGACAGGAAAGACCCTTGCATCCTCCTTTACAAGGAGCCTTGTAATCTCAAGCGACTTATATGCTGATATAGCGCCTGTAACACCGAGTATTATGTTCTTGTCCTTCAGTATCATGGCACAACCTTTAACCAGGGGTTTCTGATTCCATCAGAAAGGGATTTATAGCCTTCTCCTCGCCTATGGTACTGTAAGGACCATGCCCGGGAAGAATCCTTGTTGAATCATCAAGGGTAAGTATCCTCCTCTTTATGGAGTCCAGCAACAACTCGTAACTGCCACCTGGGAGGTCTGTCCTTCCCACCCCTCCGGCAAACAGTGTATCCCCTGTAAAGAGTATCTTCTCTTCCCTGAGATAGAGGGATATACCCCCTGGGGTATGTCCTGGTGTATGGATTACCTCGAGAACAAGCCCATCCGCCTCAAGAAGGCTTCCATCCTCAACGAGCAAGTCAGGTGGTGGTTGCGATGGCACATGGATGTTGAACACCATCGCCTGCTCTGAACCTCTCTGAAGAAGTAGGGCATCGTCTTTGTGGATTACGAGACTCGCCCCGAGAGATTCCTTGAGCTCAACATCTGCACCAATATGATCGAAATGACCATGTGTATTTATGATATACTTTACAGAAAGACCGTGCTTCTTCACCCCATCCTCTATAACCTCTGCATCCCCACCAGGGTCTATCACAAAGGCGGTCCTGTGAGTCCTGCTCCACAGAAGATAGCAGTTCACATCGAGTGGACCAACGATGAACCTCTCTACAACTATATCCGAATCCACGCTCTTCATCTATCCTGTACCGACCTCCTGTTTTTATAACTGAAAAAAGCCATCCTGTGGAAGAGAACCGTTCCCTTTGACCTTAGATATCCTGGAGGGATATACAACCGCCTGTACAGGCTGGAAGCTCCTTTCGGCGGGAAGGTAATCTTAAGGATTAAGGCAAACACCCGTGGGGTGCTATCCTGCATCCATCATCCTGAGAGCCTCTCTTGCGGCGTCCTGAACGGTCTCCACAGGATACTCGGCAAAGACCTGGATGTATTCCCTGAATCTCTTTGCCTTGCCCTGCAGGGCGGACATCACCTTAAGGAGTGGTATTATGGCAGAGGTATTGTTCCTGTCACCCGCACTCATCAGCGCATCGACTATCCTCCGTATATCGTCCTCCTTGAGTTCGTCCTTTATGTTGCTCAGTACCTCTGCTGTACATACCACTACGTTTTGATTGTCAGACCCGAGGAGCCCTATGAGGGCGTCCACACCCTTTCTTCCTGCCTTGACAATGGCATCAACAGATGTGGATATATAAAACGGCTCACTCTGGGAGAGAACGTGTTTTGTGAGGATCTTTACCCCCTCCTCACCGAAACCTTCAACAAGGGCATTTGCGGATGCCTTCCTTACATGATACACATCGCTCTCGAGGTGATCTATCAGGACATTCCTTGCCTCCTCTGTCCTCAGAC
>WGFF01000288.1 GCA_015492355.1 Deltaproteobacteria bacterium | reverse complement strand
GGATATACTCATAGGCTACAGGCTTGCGAGAAAACTCGGTGCGGGCGTGGGGGACAAGATAGTCCTTATGAGTCAGGTTGCAGATGGCACGCTCGGGGCTGAGCTATTTCGTGTAAGCGGTATATTCCGCATGGGGGCTATAGATTTCGACTCCTCTGTGGTACTTATCTCACTGGCACAGGCGCAGAGATTCGCTGTTATTGATGGCAGGGTAACAGAGATGGTGGTACTCATCGAAGGACAGGAATACCTTGATGGGGTCTATGAACGCCTCAGAAGAGAGCTCGCACCACTGGGGCTTGAGGTCTTTACATGGAGGGAACTCATGCCCGCACTCACAGAGATGATAGAACTGGACAGGGTCTTCATGTACATAATACTCGTCATAGTGCTTGTGGTTGTTGCCTTTGGCATACTCAATACAATGCTTATGAGCATAATGGAACGGACAAGGGAGTTCGGCATAATGATGGCACTGGGCACCAACCCATCGAGGATAGCATCCATGGTCATAACAGAGGCTGTGTTCATGGGTTTGATAGGTTCGCTCGCAGGGGTGATGCTCGGGCTTGCAGGCAATGAGGTCATCTCTCTCCATGGCTTCGATCTCTCCAGATGGACAAGGGCAATGGAGTTCTTTGCAGCCTTCGACCCTGTGATATACCCTGAAACCCATCTGGAAAGCGTTATAGAATCCACCGTAACCGTACTCATCACCACTGTGGTGTCATCCATCTATCCAGCCTTCAGGGTACTGAGATTGAAACCGGTAGAGGCGATACATTTCGTCTGAGCGGGAGGGGTTTATCATGGGACTCCCTTTGTCTGAGGGGGCTCAGGTGGGAGCCACAATCACACCGCTTTGATTACAATGTATACGGGTTTCAAAACGGACAGTACCCTGCTACCACCTTATTTAAAAGGGGAGGTCCACACAGGCTCTCTCAAATGTAGGTTCTATCCCACCTCGTTATACTCCCTCACCCTGAATCCCACACCTATCTCTTCCTCGGCGAGTCTTCTGCATGCCTCTACATCGAGCCCTGGCACAGCGACAACGGTTGCAACGACCTTCGGTATGAATTTCCGTGCCTCACGCAGAAAATAGACTATCGCAGGGAATGCCCTGTCACCAAAGGGTGTCTTTACGAGCCTCTGGTAGGTCTCAGAATCAGGTGCGTTCATGCTTACGGAGATACAGTCAACGAACATGAGTTCCCTGAGCACATTCCTTCCATGGACGAGGTTTGCGAGTCCATCGGTATCTATCCTTATCCTGCATCCCCGTTTTTTAAGGTACATCCCGACCTTTTTCACAAGGTCGAGCCTCAAAAGGGGCTCTCCGAATCCACAGAATACCACCTCGTCGTATCTCTCGGGCTCATCACCCACAGCCCTCACCACCTCCTCGAAGGTTGGTTCCTCCTTCAGCCTCAGATAGTGCCCCTTCACTGTGTAGGATTTGAACTTTGCACAGAAGGTACAGTAATTGGTACACCTGTTCGTTATATTTAGGTAAAGGGAGTTTCTTATCCTGTAGGCTATCCTTACCTCCCTGGGACCCGATCCGAGCCCGAAGAGGTCCTCTGCATTGATGGTGGTTATCCTTGCCACGTCCTCGAGGCTCAAGCCCTTGAGCTCGGCTATCTTCTGTGCGGTATGGACGATAAAGGATGGCTCACACCTCTTCCCCCTCACAGGCACAGGGGCAAGGTACGGACAGTCTGTCTCAAGGAGTATCCGTTCCACAGGCACATTCCTTACAACCTCGTGCACCTTCCTTGCATTGGGAAAGGTTACCACCCCTGTAAAGGAGAGATAAAAACCCATATCGAGAACCCTCCTTGCCATATCCAGTCCGCCAGAGAAACAGTGGAACACCCCGCCTATCTCACCTGCACCTTCGTCTTCGAGTATACGGAGGGTATCCTTTTCAGCCTCACGGGAATGAACTATGAGTGGGAGGTTGAGTGCCCTTGCAAGGCTTATGTGTTGTCTAAAAACCTCTCTCTGTACATCCCTCGGGGAGTTGTCATAGTGGTAATCCAGGCCTGTCTCACCGATGGCTACTGTTCTCTCCTGCCATATACTGTTTTCCCGCTCCAAGAGCCTGCGTATCAGAACAAAGGGGGCATGGTCTTCCACATCCTTTGCATCGTGCGGATGCACCCCGAGGGCACACCTGATAAGGTCGTACCTTTCAAGGATAGGGTGGAGTCCATCGAAGGCATTGTCCCTGTTCCAGCAACCAACGTTTATTATGGTCCCTACACCACCGGACCTTGCCCTCTCTACGACCCTATCCCTGTCGCCATCGAACCTCGGATCATCAAGATGTGCATGTGTGTCTATGAAGCGAAGGGCAGACATCTATTCCAGTATCTCTATCTCCGTTGCGGTCCAGATACCACCAGGTCTTACAAGCCTTCTTACATGAACGTTGTAGTTTCCACCCCGTGCCTTTGCCTTTACAATGGCATGGTCTTCGTCCTCGAGCACTATCACACAATCGCTGGGTGTTACATTGACACCCTGGGATATGAGCGCTGCATGGGCAACCTCAACAGGGTCCTTCCTCCAGGTCTGCCCACCGTTGTCCACCGCCTTCTGGAGCCTCCTCTCCTCACTGATATCGGGATTCAACCTGTAGACCCTCGATGTCTCTTTCCTCTCCTTCTCCACAGCCGGTCTTACATCCTCACCCTTATCGCATCCGGTTAAAGCGAGGAATATGACCAGTACTCCAAGGATAATCCTCTTCATGAACGAAACTCCTTTTGTTGATCCTGTTGTTTATATTAGGTAGTTGTGGGGAAAACCCTCCGGGCTATCGCCCTTTTCTGGTAAAAAGGTGTTTTCCCCTGCCCTTTTCCCGGAAAACCTTTAGATTAAAAGTTTTGGGGAAGGAAGTTTGAGGGAAACCCCTTTTACAAAAGGGGTTTCCCTCAGGATTAAATATCCTCACCACCAGAGGGCGTTACCATCCAAAGCCCCTTAAAATCCTTCCCTTTTAAGTGAAGGTTACTACCTTATCTTCGGAAAGAGTGGTTCAGCCTTTT
>WGFF01000287.1 GCA_015492355.1 Deltaproteobacteria bacterium | reverse complement strand
CCCTCAGGATACAGACAAGTCCGAAAAAGATATCTACCTCAGTAAATCCATGGGGGTTTCAGGGGGTGTAACCCCCTGAAGCAAAGCCCAAAAGAACTACCCTCCAAACATCCTGATAAGTCTTCTCACCTTGTCCTCTATATCCCCTGAAAGGAGTATATCCGATATGATCGCCACAGAATCGACCCCTGTTTTAAGGACAGATTCGAGGTTCCCTTCCTTGATCCCGCCTATGGCTACCACAGGAAGCCTTACGGATTTTTTTATCCTCCTGAGTCCTTCTACTCCCACAGGAGCCCTTGCATCAGCCTTTGTGGTGGTGGGAAAGATCGGACCGAAGGAGATGTAATCCACAGGCATCCTTAAAGCCTCCTCTGCCTCGTAAGGATTATGGGTGGAGAACCCTATAAGTCTTCCCTCTCCAAGGAGCCTCCGTGCCTCAGAGGGAGGGAGGTCTTCCTGCCCGAGGTGCACACCATCCGCACCAACCATGAGGGCTATATCCACACGGTCGTTTATTATGAAACATACATCCCTTCTTCCGGTCATCTCCCGCAAGGTCCTGGCGATATTAAAAAATACCCTTCCTTCAAGCCCCTTTGCCCTCAGCTGTATGATACGCCCACCCCCGTTGATTATACCCTCTGCAGTCTCTGCCATCCTCTCTGGTGGTACATACGTGGTATCCACAATGGCATACAGCCCCTTTATCCTGGAAGACATATCTCCACCCCCGTCCTGTTACCGAATATATCCACTACGTGCACCGCTATGGTCCTCTTCTTTGCCTCAAGGACACTGCTCATGGTGGTGTCTATAGAAGAATCAGGACCTTCCTTTATGGAATGGGACCGTCCCCTGAATACCCTCCCGTCATAATCCCAGTCAACAGACCAGCTCTCAACGAGCACTGTAAAATCCCTTCCTGCCATATCGAAAAGCCTTGAAGGGTCTTTCATGCTCACACCACCAGGTAGACGTAATAGCCTGTAGTCCTTGAGAGTAATGGATACCTCTACAGAGCCATTCCCTGCTGGTGTAATACTCGG
Organism: Deltaproteobacteria bacterium; assembly: GCA_015492355.1. Lineage (GTDB taxonomy): Bacteria > Desulfobacterota > GWC2-55-46 > GWC2-55-46 > S146-73 > S146-73. The sequence goes on along the minus strand of WGFF01000287.1, from coordinate 1,865 downwards.
TCCTTCGATTGTCACCCTTGAGGTTACATCCCTGGAAGGTGTATTCCTCCATTCCCCTTCAGGTCTTTCCAGTGTAAAGGGATGGTGATCTATCTTCATGAGCCGTCCCCTTGTAACGTATATCCCTGTCTGTCCCTTCTCGCAGACTATCCATCTCCTTCCCAGTCTCTCTGCAACACATGCGGTAGTACCAGAGCCTGAAAAGAAGTCCCCCACAAGGTCGGTCTCCTCTGAGCCTGCCTCTATTATACGCACAAGTAGTGCCTCTGGCTTCTGTGTACCGTAGGCTGTCCGCTCAAGCGGGGGATTGTGCATGCAATCAGGTATGTCATCCCACACATCCCCCACAAGCTTCCTGTCTATCAGCATATCTCCCCTCTTCTCTATGAAATACTTTATCCTCACCCTGCCAGTCCTTGTCCTGTATATACGTCCCTCTTTTTCGAGTCTTTTGATACTCTCCTCTGTGTAGTCCCCACGGGGTGAGGTCTTAAAATATCTGCCATCACCATCCATCCTGTAGCCATACCTTCCAGCCTCTCCAACGGGTATCCTTCTTTCCATAAAGACCTTCTTAAGGGATGCCTTTCTTGTCCTGCCGAATACAAGGATGGTATCGTGGTTCCTTGGAAACTGCCCTGATACAGCCTTTGCCCCCCTACCTCCGTAGTGCCAGATAATCTCGTTCAGGAAGTTCCTTCTCCCGAAGATATCGTCCATGAGCACCCGTATGTATGCACCTGTCCTCCAGTCACAGTGGACGAATATGACCCCGTCGTCCCTTAAAAGCTCGCGCATGAGCTCGAGCCTCGGATAGAGCATATCGAGATACCTGTCTATCCTTCCCGACCACCTGTCACTGTAGGCTATCTGCTTGATGGTGAGCCTTTCACTGCCGGTTGTAATCCTTCGTTTGAAATGGGTCTCTGTGCCAAAGGGGGGGTCTATATATATGAGCTTGAACCTGCCACCGTATCCCTCATCCAGAAGGGCCCTCATGACCTCAAAATTGTCTCCCCAGATAAGACGCCCCCGGGGCTTGTAGAGAGAGCCCGAAGATATAACCTCCAGTGTATGAAGCCTCTGTCTGTCCATGGGGCTTTGATTGGTTACAGGTAAAAGGAAGTTTTAGGGCTGATGCCCTTTACAAGGGGGATTTTCCTCAAAATACAGGGTAACCCCTACCCTGTCCTTGAAAAGGTGGTACAGGGTAGCCTCTGGTTATCTTTTAATCTCCCTCATATCTATGCCGAGTTCTTTTATCTTCTTTCTGAGGGTATTCCTGTTTATACCAAGTAGTCTGGATGCCTGTATCTGGTTTCCCCTGGTTCTTTCGAGCACAAGCCTTATAAGGGGCCTTTCCATGAATGGTATTATGAGATTATAGAGTTCCTCACACCCCTTTGTGGATGTCTTTTCGATAACAGGCTTCAGTTTTGCGGTGATTATATCCTCTATGGATTCTGTCTTTCGTTTTCTCTCTGGAAGAGAGAGGTCCTGCGGGGTGAGTACCACCCCCGGGCTCAGGAGCACAGCCCTTTTAAGTACGTTTTCGAGTTCCCGTACATTCCCGGGCCAATGATACCTCTCCAGGGCTTCGATAGCCTCTTCAGAGAGGGTCTTTCTTTCCACCTTCATCTCCTCAACGAACCGATCGAGGAAGAATTCGGAAAGTACCCTTATATCCCCCTTTCTCTGCCTCAGGGGAGGCACATTCACACTCACCACATTGAGCCTGTAGTAGAGGTCTTCCCTGAAGCGTTTTTCTTCCACAGCCTTCTTAAGGTCCTGGTGTGTGGCGGTTATTATGCGCACATCCACCCTTACAGCCACCTTGCCACCTATGCGGCAGAACTCCCTTTCCT
>WGFF01000286.1 GCA_015492355.1 Deltaproteobacteria bacterium | reverse complement strand
CATAGAAGGTATGACAGTGACGGAGGTGAAGGGCTTTGGCAGGCAGAAGGGTCATACCGAGCTCTACAGGGGGGCGGAGTACAGTGTGGACTTCCTCCCGAAGATAAAGATAGAGGTGGTTACAACGGATGAGATGGCAGGCAAAGTGGTGGACACCATAATCGAGACAGCAAGGACCGGCAAGATAGGGGATGGAAAGGTGTTCGTAAGCAATGTGGAGGAGACCGTAAGGATAAGAACAGGAGAAAAAGGCAAGGATGCCCTGTAGAGGCGGGCTTCCTTCAAATAAAAGGGAGGTATTGAAAAGATGAAGAGGTTGACAAAAGGGGTTTTGACTCTGTTTTTCATCATGCTATTTTCATCCCTCGCCCTGGCTGAGGAAGCAGGAGAGGCGATAGATAAGGGCGATACAGCCTGGATGATGGTATCGACTGCCTTTGTCATGCTCATGACCCCGGGCCTGGCTCTTTTCTACGCTGGCATGGTGAGAAAGAAGAACGTACTCGGCACCATAATGCACAGTTTCTTCATCCTGTGCCTTATAAGTGTCCAGTGGGTTCTGTGGGGTTATACACTTGCCTTCGGTCCTGATATAGGTGGTATCATAGGGGGGCTTTCCTATCTCGGCCTTGTGGGTGTGGGGCAGGAGCCGAACGGCACCATACCCCATCTGGTGTTCATGATGTTTCAGGGCACCTTTGCCATTATCACTGTTGCGCTCATTACAGGTGCCTTTGCAGAGAGGATAAGGTTTTCTACATTCATCGTGTTCAGCCTCCTGTGGGCGACCATCGTGTACGATCCCCTGTGTCACTGGGTATGGGGTGGAGGCTGGATAGGCGCGATGGGTGCGCTGGACTTTGCAGGTGGTACGGTTGTTCATATAAGCTCCGGTATATCCGCCCTTGTTGCTGCCATTGTGATAGGCAAGAGAAAGGGCTATCCAGACGAAGCCATGCCACCGCATAATCTTCCCATGACTGTTCTCGGCACTGCACTTCTTTGGTTCGGGTGGTTCGGTTTCAATGCAGGCAGTGCCCTTGCAGCAGATGGTATAGCAGCAACAGCCTTTGTTGCAACCAACACCGCAACCGCAGCAGCAGCCCTCGGATGGGTATTCACAGAATGGGTCCAGCGTGGTAAACCCACGGTACTCGGTGCAGCCTCAGGTGCTGTTGCAGGGCTTGTTGCAATCACACCAGCTGCGGGATTCGTCGGTCCCATATCCTCCATAGTAATAGGTGTGGGTGCGGGCATACTCTGTTACATGGCTGTAAGCCTTGTAAAACCCCTTCTCGGTTACGATGACTCGCTCGATGTGTTCGGTATACACGGAGTGGGTGGTACATGGGGTGCCATAGCAACAGGGCTCTTTGCCTCTGTCGGTGCAGAAGGGCTCTTCTTCGGCAACCCCGCACAGATGGTCCCACAGATAGTGGGTGTCATAGCAACATGGATACTGGCAGGAGGGGCAACGTTTGTAATACTCAAGGTGCTCGATGGTGTCATGGGACTAAGGGTCTCAGAGGAAGAGGAGGTTACAGGACTCGATATATCACAGCATGGCGAGAGTGGATACTCGTGGTAGGTGATTGAATCGAGAGGTTCTTCTGCAGACACATCGTATGTGTCTGTAATAACGGATTGCGGGCAAGGGCGCCCTGTTTGAAAGACAGGGTGCCCTTTTGTTTTTTGTGGGCATCAACCCCGCAGAAAGGAGGGGTATTACCATGAAGGTCATACACGATAATATCTCAAGGAGACGCTTCCTCAGCAGTGGTTTCATGACCTTTGGGCTGGGTTTTGGTATGGGTACACTCCTTTTGAGGTTCTTCCAGTTCCTTACCCCCGTCAGGAAGGAGAGGAGATTCGAGGAGATACTCATAGGCACGGTATCAGAGATACCAGAGGACGGTGTCAAGGCTATAGAGATAGCGGACAACAAGCTCTTCATCCTGCGTGAGGAGGATGGTTTTGTTGCCTTCTCCAGGAGGTGTACAGACCTTGGATGCCTTGTCAACTGGGATGGTGCCAAAAGACGGTTCGTATGCCCGTGTCACAAGGGTATTTACGATATAAAGGGCAAAAATATCGCAGGACCACCTCCAAGACCGCTCGAAAGGTTCCCCGTGGTGGTGAAGGGAAAGAATATGTACCTTCGCGTGAGTGTCGCATAAAAAATGGACTACCCCTTCGTAAGCAGAGGGGTTCAACCTTAAGAAACTAAAATCCCCTCTGAGAGGAGAGCCCGGGGTGTTTCCCACGGGAATAAGAAAAGGAGTAAGGCAAATATGGCTGTTGTACTCACAAAAGAACCGAAAAGGATTCCAAGACTGCATAAGCCCGTTCAGAAGAGGATAATAGACTACATACAGGAAGATGTACCAGATCACCTCAACTGGTTCGCCTATGCCATGGGCGCAACCCCGCTGGTACTCTTTGTTGTAGCAGCGGTCACGGGCATACTCATGACCTTTTACTATATACCCTATCCTGTAAAGGCTTATGAGAGTGTGAAGGAGATAACAGAGGGGGTGTATCTCGGGTGGTTTGTGAGGGGACTCCACAAGCTCTCCATCAATCTCATGATATTCACCCTCATGGTCCATCTCCTGAGGGTATTCATAACAAGGGCGTACAAGACCAGTGGGGAGATAAAATGGCTCCTTGGTGCAGGGCTTTTCTTTGTGACCCTTGCCATGGGTTTTACAGGTTACAGCCTTGTCTATGATCAGGTCTCTTACTGGGGGATGACCGTTGTGATGAGCATGATAGAGGAGATACCCCTTGTGGGCAGACCTATGGCGTACCTTTTAAGGGGTGGAGAGGAGATATCCCAGATAACACTTCTCCGCCTGTATGACCTCCATACAAAGCTCCTGCCCCTTGTGCTGGTCATACTCATAGGCGCGCATATACTTGCAATAAGGATGATAGGCTTCGAAAGGATAGACGATTCCACAAAGACCCATCCCTTCTTCCCTGACCATGCCCTCAAGGTAGGGGCTATCGGGGTGGGGCTTCTTATACTCATGACAGACCTTGTGATGATATTTCCCCCTGTGGTGGGACCGATGGCAGACCCCACTGAGGTACCCCCTGAGATAACACCACCGTGGTATTTCATGGCGGTCTACAAGTGGATAACCATAGCACCGAGGGAACCCGCACTCTTCTGTATACTCCTCTTTTCCATTATATTTGTGCTCTATCCTTTTATAGACAGGTTTTTTGCAAACAGGGGTTACAACATGGTGCGGGTCAATATTGCTGTTGGTACATCTGCGGTTATGGTATTTGTGGTGCTCACACTGTGGGACGTTATAAGAAGATTATAGGGAGGAGAGTCTAAGATGGAGGCAAAGGATGTAAATCTCATGAAGTATTTTATAGGGGGGCTGAGCCTCATACTCTTTGTTGCCCTCACCATAGTGGGCTTTGTGGAGGTACAGTCCAAGACAGAGGAGGTAAAACCCTATATCTCAGGCAGGAACAAGAAATGCATAGGCTGTCATATCAAAAAGGGTGTTGCAGAGGGCGGTATAGAGGACTGGAAGAGGAGCAGACACGCCTCAAAGGGCATAGGTTGTTTTGAATGTCATGAGGCTGAAAAGGAAGACCCGGATGCCTTTGAACACGAAGGTTTTATTATAGCGACCATTGTCTCGCCAAAGGACTGTGCAAGGTGTCATGAACAGGAGAGCAAGGAGTTCCAGTCCTCAAGACATGCAAGGGCTGCGGAGTTTGTGGGCTCCTTTGACAACGTACTGGGCGATATCATAGAGGGTCCATCTGCTGCGAACCTCGGATGCAGACAGTGTCACGGAAGTGAAGTAAAGGTGCTCGAAGGCGGTAGACTCGATCCAGCAACCTGGCCCAACACAGGCATGGGCAGGATAAACCCTGATGGCTCCAAAGGATCGTGTTCTGCATGTCATGCACGGCACAGTTTTTCCGTTGCACAGGCAAGACAGCCAGAAAACTGCGGAAGATGCCACATGGGTCCAGACCATCCACAGATAGAGATATACAACGAGAGTAAACATGGAATCCTCTATCATGCCAACAAGGACAAGATGAAACTCGACAGTCCTGCGGACAAGTGGATACCTGGCAGGGACTATTCCTATCCCACGTGTGCAACCTGCCACATGGGCGCCACCGCGACACAGCCAGTGACCCATGACGTGGGAGAACGTATATCCTGGACACTCAGACCCATCGTATCCATAAAGCTCGAGAACTGGGAGAGAAGGAGAAACGCCATGCAGGAGGTCTGTAAGTCCTGCCATACAAAGAGTTTTGTGGAGAACTTCTATACCCAGTACGACAGGGCAATAGACCTCTACAATACCAAGTTCGGTATACCTGCTAAACGTGCCATGGAGAGCCTCAAGAAGAAGGGAAAGCTCACCTCCACGCCGTTTGATGAGAAGATAGAGTGGGTCTTCTTCGAGCTATGGCATCATGAGGGAAGAAGGGCACGCATGGGGGCATCGATGATGGGTCCTGACTTCACACAGTGGCATGGATTCTACGAGGTGGCAAAGCACTTCTATACCGAGTTTCTACCCGAGCTCACCAAGCTCGACCCCTTCCTCACAGCAGAGATACTCTCCCAGAAGGAACACAGATGGATGGAGGGGGTGTCAGAGGAGAGCATAAAAGAGACCCTTGAATTCTACAGGGAGAGATACAACCAGTAAGTCAACACCTTAACCCTCCTTTAAAATGGCTGAGTTGCTTCTGTGGGAGACCCCTTTGAAAAAGGGGTCTCCCACCTCTGCCCCCCTTTCCC
>WGFF01000285.1 GCA_015492355.1 Deltaproteobacteria bacterium | reverse complement strand
ATCTAAACCCCTGTCCTGCGGACTATGGAACCTATCCCTTTATCCTCTCCACCTGTATGACCTTTCTTATCTTCTTGAGCGATCTTATGATAGCCCTCAGATGGTCTATACTACTGACCTCCACCTCGAAGGTGCACACCGCCCTGTTGTTCGGAAGACTCATTATATTTGCACTCGATATGTTTGCATCAGCGGTCTTTATGGCACTGCTCATCTCTGCAAGGAGTCCCTTCTCGTTCTTGCATATAACCTGTATCTTGGCTGGTCTGAATGTCTTTACCCTGGTGTCCCATTCCACCTCTATCTGTCGTTCGGGGTCGATTGTAAGGAGATTACTGCAATTGGCAGTATGTATGGCAACACCCTGCCCATGGGTTATGAATCCTGCTATCTCATCCCCTGGAAGGGGATTACAACATCTGGCGAACCTCACCATCACATCCTCCACACCCCTTATTATCACACCCTCTCTTTTGGGTACACGCCTGGCTACCTTGAGCCTGTCGAGCACCTTCCTTATCCTGGATATCCTGCCACCAGGCGATCTCTCACCCCTTGTCTCGAGCCTCTCTGGCGGGAGTATCTTCCCGAGTACCTGGTAGACAGAGACCTTACCATACCCCACACTTGCAAGGAGGCTATCTACATCCTTGAGCCCCAAGCCATCCTTTGCTATCCTTTCGAGTTCGCCCGATTTGACAAACCTTGTGAACTCAAGACCATGCCTTTTAAACTCCTTCTCGCATATCTCTCTGCCGAGGACCATGCTCTTTTCCCTCTCCTCTGTCTTTATCCACTGCCTTATCCTTGTTTTTGCCCTGGATGTCACAACAAAATTGAGCCAGTCCTTGCTCGGGTTGTGTGTGGACGATGTGATTATCTCCACCACATCGCCATTTTTGAGCTTGTACCTGAGGGGTACCATCCTGTTGTTTACCTTTGCACCCGCACACCTGTGCCCCACATCGGTATGTATGGCATAGGCGAAGTCAACAGGGGTGGCACCAGCAGGGAAGACCTTTATATCACCCTTCGGTGTGAAGACAAAGACCTCCTCCGGGAAGAGGTCAACCTTCAGGGTCTCCATGAACTCACCTGAGTCCTTAAGGTCCCTCTGCCACTCAAGGAGTTGCCTGAGCCATGTAAAGTATTTGTCATCCTTGCTCTCAATGGGTTTGCCCTCCTTGTACTTCCAGTGGGCTGCTATACCGTATTCTGCTATCCTGTGCATCTCAGCAGTCCTTATCTGTACCTCCATCCTCTCTCCATAGGGACCGACAACGGTCGTATGGAGGGATTGATACATATTGGGCTTCGGTATGGCGATATAGTCCTTGAACCTCCCTGGCACAGGTTTCCACGTGGAGTGTATTATACCGAGCACACCGTAACAGTCCCTTACAGAATCCACTATCACCCTGAAGGCGATAAGGTCATAGATGTTCTCGAAGTCCACGTCCCTGTCCTTCATCTTCTTGTATATGCTGTAGAGGTGCTTGGACCTCCCTGTAACCTCGCCACTTATACCATGCTCCTTGAGTTTAGCCTCTATTATCTCCTTTACCTTCTTTACGTACTCCTTTCTTTCGTGCTCACCCTTTGCAACCTTCTCCTTTATCCAGTTGTATGCCTCTGGCTCAAGGCATGCAAAGGAGAGGTCCTCGAGCTCTGTCTTGAGCCATCCTATACCGAGCCTGTTTGCAATGGGTGCGTATATATCGAGGGTTTCCTGTGCCATCCTCTTTTGCTTCTCCGGATGGAGGGCACCTATTGTGCGCATGTTGTGGAGCCTGTCAGCGAGCTTTATCACTATGACCCTTATATCCTTGCTCATGGCGAGGATCATCTTTCGCAGGTTCTCAGCCTCCTGGTCCTCCTTCCTTTCAAAGGTCATCCTGCTCATCTTGGTGAGACCATCCACCATGGTGGATATCTCCTTGCCAAAGGTCTCTTCTATCTTCTCAAGCGTTGTATGGGTGTCCTCCACTGTATCGTGGAGCAACCCTGTTGCAACGGTCGTGGCGTCCATCTTAAGCGAGGCGAGTATGTTCGCAACCTCAAGGGGATGGCTCAGGTAGGGTTCACCAGAAAGACGGGTCTGACCCTGATGGACTATGCCAGAAAACACATACGCCTTCTTTATGAGGTCGAGGTCCGCCGATGAGTTGTAGGAAGAGACCTTCTCAAGTATGTCCTCAAGCCTTACCATCTATCCTCTCCATTAAAAATTTAACGCAATTTCAGGTATTTTTCAACGCCCAAAAAGGGGCACCCCCCTTCTAAAACCTTGCCTTGAATCTACCTTTTTGTTATATTTTTAAAATAATGGGTACCTGTCTCTTATACACATCTGACGC
>WGFF01000284.1 GCA_015492355.1 Deltaproteobacteria bacterium | reverse complement strand
TACAAAAGGGGTTTCCCTCTCAATCAAACCATCCAGTGTCTGGAATCAAAATCCTCCGATGGTACTTCTTGAATAAGATACCCTTTTATGGGCCATCTTTCAATACCCCTTTCCCTTCCATCTATGGAGATGAAAAACCACATCTCCTCCCCGCTACCTGCCCCTATGGTGCTGAAAGGTATGGCGAGTTCAACGACTGTATTACTCCCTATCTCTTTTAGTTCACCGGTCTGCTCCCACCTGTCCCCTATCCTTTCATATATCTTTCCATCCGTGGTCCTGCCCTTCACTGTTACGGTGATTTTCAACGGTCTTGGATTGAGGAAATTTATGGTAAACGACCATTCCCCGTTATATCCCCTGAACTCCCTGAGATAGTCGAACCTGAAAAAGAGTTTTTCTATATTGAATCCGTAAAAGATGCGCTCTATCAATCCACCCCCCTCTACCTCCCTGTGCATGGCGCTTCCAGCGTGTACCCTTTCGAGCCTTCCAGAGGCGAGCCATTCAAAGTAATTGGTCACCTCCCCGTCTATTTCAGGATAGATAAATGCCCTCGGAGGGAAGGAAGGCTTGTATCCACGCTTTCTCGAAGGTATGGGAATATCTATACCCTGGGGTGGTTCGAGCCCTATGAGGTTGTATATCTTCTTTATGTGATCCCTGAAGAGTATATCGAAGTCCTCATCATTAGGTGAGGAATGCTCATCACCATACCACCAGAACCAATCACTCCCCTCACTTGCGTATACCTCGTACCATGCACGCTCAAGGGTATCCTTGCTCACCCTTCCAGACCGTCCTGACTCAACGACCCTGTCCCTTGCATCCTTTATGTATTCCCATGCCCTGTGGTCCTCGGGATGGCCTATCCATATATCGAGATTGCTGTTTATCCATGAGCCAGTGCTCAGCCGTGGAAGCCCTTTTCTCTCCCTGTGGGAGGAAAGGAATTCACTCACAGTGACACACCTGAGTTCAGGCTGGGAGGCAAGCCTGGAGTAAAGGGCTACAAGGAAGTCCCTGCCATCGTTTTTATAGTATTCCCAGGCATTCTCACCATCGAGTATTATACTTACAAGGCATCTTTCAGGCTCTTCCATACGTGAGGCAATGAAAAGGAGCCTCTTTACGAAATCCTCACAGGCACTCTGCGCATCCATCCTTGCGTATTCAAAGCCGATAAGGTCAGAGAGTATACGATCCCTGAATACTACCGTAAGCGGACCCCTCTCGGTGTCCACACTGTAGGGGCTGTAGAGAAAGAGGTCCTTTGGATTGCCATGGTGGTCCCTTTGCAGGGGTCTTCCCATGGAACGAGCCAGTATGCCTTCATCCGTTGCTATCCATTCTATCCCTGCCTCCTTTACAAGGGGGAGGATATCCATACTGACAGCGCCTTCGGGGGGCCAGAGCCCAGCAGGGGTGGTTCCAAAGGTCTCTGTGTAGAGTTCTATACCCTTTTTGATCTGTGCCATTACGTCCTCTGGATGGTTGAATCTCTTATGTGGAAGCCCTATATCAGGTGATGGCTCCCTTGCAGAGAGGGTATCGTAAAGAAGGGGCATTATGGGATGGAAATAGGGGGATGTGGTAATCTCTACCATGCCCCTTTCCATCATCTCCCTGTACTTGGGCAGTACCATCCTTACTATCTCGATCTGTTTATCAAGAAGCCTTAACTTCTCCTCTTCGGTAAAGTTTCTCCCCTTCCCCACCAAGTATCTTAGGAATTCGTCCTTCTCCGATATGGTCATGTCGATCCATACGAGATTGAAGAGGACCTGAAGATCGAGGATATCCTGGTTTTTGAAATACCTAAGGGAGGCTTCTATATCCTCTGGTTCACTGGAGAATCCCCTCTTTCTCAAAAGCTCCCAGTACCTTGGAAATGGCCTTACCATTGTATCCCAGTTTACCTGGAAGAAGTTCTTGAGTATAAAATGTCTCTCATCGGTTCTGAGCTCATCAGTCTTTTTGAGACACAGGGAGCGGTATCTGTCCTTTACAGTGCTGGAGGAGTATTCCTGTATCTGTTCTATGAGTGATGGTACGAGGTTGAAGGTTTGATGGATCTGAGGGAAGTCATCGAGTATGGAGACCATGTCGTAATAATCCTTGGTTGCATGGAGCAGTACCCATGGAAGTATGTACTCGTCTGTGAGGGGGTCTCTGTACATGGGTTGATGCATGTGCCAGAGAAAGGCAATGTTCAGTTTCCTTTCCATACCATCATCTTGTACCCATGACCTGGACAACACCCTTGTTGGTAAAGAGGGCAATGTGGTTTTCTGCCCCTGAACCGCTGGCAGTAACAGTGGCTATGAGTTTGTCTGACCACACCATCTCCCCTGTTGCGATATGGAGTGCCTGGACATATCCCCTGACCTCGGAGAGGAACTTAAGCCCCAGAGGTGCGGACTCATGGTTTGCAAGGACAAAGAGGTATCCTCCCACCGCAAAGATATTCTCTACAGGTGTATAGGGTAGATCCACCTGCCACAGGATAGTACCTGTAACACGGTTGAGGGCAGTAACACTATCTCTGCCCGCTAAAAGAACAGTATCCCTCAGGACCACAAAATCGACCACCTCATGGGGACTGTATCTTGTTCTCTCCATGCCTGTACGTGCATCGAGACCAACCACAGAACCACCCTCATCCACTATGTACACGTATCCATCGTACACAAGGGGTGTGCGACGTGCCCTCTTAAGTGGACGGAAGTCCTTGAATATCTCCTTCTTCCATAGTTCCCTGCCGTTATCGAGGCTGAGACACACAAGGTAGCCATCTGAAAAGGTATGGTAGAGCCTTCCGCCAGAGATGGCTGGTGAGGAGTGGAGCCGTATGTATACGGTCTGTACCTGTGGCCTGGCATAGGACCAGACCTTTTTCCCGCTCCTTCCATCAATGGCATAGATCCTGTTGTCAGACGAGGCAAAGTATACCCTGTGGTTGTGTATGATCGGGGAAGAGATTATCTCTGACTTTGCCTGATAATGCCAGAGCTCCTTGCCTGTCTTTCTTTCGAGACAGTAAAGTATACCATCACTCGTGCCAAAACATACCATCTCTTCGCTTACGGATGGTGGGGATTCAACCGGTGAGCCTGCCTTGAACCTCCACACCACCTTGCCCCTTCTCAGATCAAGGGAGTAGACCTTCCTGTTGGTAGACCCTATATAGATGGCACCACCTGATATGGCGGGTGAGGAGGACTGCTCTGGTGGATAGGGTTTAAAGAGTTCTACAGGTGAGATGTCCTTCATCCACATCCCCTGTGGGGGGAGAAAGATATCATCTCCGTTGTGGTTCGACCTCCTGGCATCGGACAGATAGGTATACCAGGGGGTGTAGTCCTGGTGTGGCAGGCCCTTTTGTGCGGATAGACCACAACCCCAGGTAAAGAATACCAAAAAGAGGATCAGCTCAGCGCCCTTGAACCAATACCCTGTTGATAATTTCCTCTGCATGGCTATCTATCCTTTTTATGGTCTCACCTTCGATACCCGCACCACGGAGCACCTTTTCTGCTGTAGACCTTGTCACAAGGTCAGAAGGTCCGTGGGTATCTGTATTTATAACGACCTTTACACCGAACCTCTCTGCCATCCTTGCAACATGACCGTTTGCAAGTGCATGGGTAGGTCTGGTGGTAATCTCGAAGAATACAGACCTTTCACAGGCAAGCCTGCATTCTTCAGGTGTTACAAGCCCTGGATGGGCAAGCACATCAACACCAGCATCTATGAATGCCATGTTTGTTCCCTTCTCCACAGGCTCAGAAAGGGTCTCCCCATGTCCCACAACTATACCTGCACCGAGCCTTCTTGCCCTCTCCACCATGGAGGGTATGTACCTCGGTGGAATGTGTGTGAGTTCCACACCAGCTATCACATCTATATCATCCCTTTTACATTCTTCTGTAAATCTAATTATCTCACCGAGTATGCGCTCTATGTTGGACTGATCCACATGGTCTGTTATGGCAATAGCCCTGTAGCCACACACAACCGCCCTCTGTACAAGCTCAGAAGGCAGGAGCTCTCCATCACTTAAGAGTGTATGTGTATGGAGGTCTATCATCCCTTTAAAACCACTAATAAGGAATAGAGTCAGACCCTAATTTCATACAGTCTTTGAGGACACCCCGTGGTTCACACCACATAGTCCTCCTTTACGAGCTGACCAAAAAGGGTACGGAAGGTGTTGAGAATAACATTCCTGCCAGTTGAGTCGAGGACGAACAGCTGTTCGTCCATGCGGAGGTTGAGTTCCTTCCTGAATGACTCATAGAGTTCCTCGTCTGTTCTTATCTCACCCACAAAAAGGTGCACCACTGGTACCCTTCTGCGTGAAAGTATCTCCCTTTTTATGGTGCTGAGGTTCTTTATGAAATCACAGCCCTCCCTGTCCCATATAAGTACCATGCCTATGAGGCGGGAGGAGAAGGCTGTATAGAGAGGACCCATACCCTTTACAGTGGGGATGGAAAAGAGCACCGCATCCATACCACTGTAAAGGCGTATCCTGCCGACCTCACCCAGAGGACCCTCCAAAGGGTGTTCACCCAAAGGGTGTTCACCCGATGGGTATTCACCCGATGGGTGCTCACCCACAGGTGGTCTTGTGTCTGTTATAAAGGCTGGGATACGCTCACAATGGACCAGAAACTCCTGTACAAGCCCTCCTGAGGTCGCTACCAGAAAGACCTTGCCGAAGCTTGCATCAGCCATGTCGGAAAAACGGCTGAGAAGGTTCTCCCTCAGGTCTGTTACCTGCTGTGGGTTGAGAAAATCCCTTGTGGATACAATCCTCCTTACTGTGCCAGCCTCCAGGACCTTAAGTATACCCTTCTTTATGAGGCTGGCTATGGTCCTGTAGACCTCATAGTCAGGAAAGGATGCGTGATCCACAAGGTCTCCCACCCTTGGTGAATGCTCAACAAGGTTTACAACCTCGTATATTATCGGCTGTAATCCCTTGGGCAGTTTCGATCTATCCACCATGAGTTTGAGTATGGCATTGCTGTCAGGAAAGGTATCCTTTGCCTTCTCAAACTCATCTATCTGTCTCATACCCTCCATAAGGAGATTGCCTGTGGAGGGATAGATCTGCTGGGGGATGTCTATGGGTCTGGAAAGAAACTCAAATCTTCCATCCTTCCAGGAAAGGAGCCTGAAGAGTGCCTTTTCCTTCTCTATACCATCTATAACTGCATTGTATATCTGCCCGTCCCTGAGGTATACGGTCCCTTTCTGCTCGCCCGATATTATCCTGAGCTCACCCTCCTTTTTGTTCATGAATAGCATCTGGAGTATGTCCACAAGGGCTATCTGCGAGAGTCTCCCTTCGAGTTCTTTACTCCCCTCGTGGTAGTACAGAGCCTTGAGCAGCCCCTTTACCTTCTCAAAGAGTTCTTCCTTCCTTACGGGTTTCAGAAGGAATGAGTCCACATGGGGTCTGAACCCCTTTATATCGACCCTTTGACTCGATATGAATATGAAGGGTATCTCTGATGTATGGGGATTCTTGCAGACTATCTGAAATAACTTTTCCGCATCTATAACAGGCAGGTCTATGTCAGTTATCACAAGGTCTGGCAGTTTGTGTATGATTATCTCCAATGCCCTTGCCCCATCACCCACCTCCACAACCTCGTAGCCTGCCTTCTTAAGGTCCTCTGAGAATGTATCTATCTCCCTTTCGTCTTTCAGAGCCAGGAGTATCTTTTTGTTCCCCTCCATCACCCGAGTTGCTCCTGCAGAGAAAAGTCCTTCTGGAATCTTGCTATCAGACCCTCGACCAGGTACGGATCTGAAGTATGAAAGCATGAAAGACTCTCACCCCAGGTCTCCTGGCTCACAAAGGCATAGGAGGAATCCTCGCTCAAAAAAAACGTGAAGTGTTTGTCCCCCATACGGTCATCGTCGATATATACAGGTGTTGCGTTCTTGAGATCTATATCTTCTGTTTCCCTGTCCGTTACGATGAATATCTTTGTCGCAGTCCTTCCCAGAATCCTCAGGGTCTTTACAATGGGCGGATTTGAGTCCACATCCTTTACCGTAAGATAGAGTATACCCTTTCTACTGGGTGTCCTCGTTATCTCCTGTATTATGGCGTGGTTTATCTGGTCTACGAAGCTATTCGGCAGTTCGTGTCCAGAGCCGAGGTCAAAGGTGGAATACACAGAGTCCTTGTTGGTTGAGTTCAAGAGGGTTTCTATAATCTCCCAGAAGAATTTGTCCTCCAGTTTCAGACTCTCCCACAGGGAATTTCGTTTTTCATCTATCCTTTTTGTGGCAATACTCAAGAGCTCACCGTACCCTCTGCCATCCATTGGAAAGGTTGCCCTGGAGACCATGAAGGGTTCGCTGTCCTTTTGCAGGACATCAGCAAGAGCCCTTGAGAGTTTTCTTGTGGTAATAAGGGAGCCGAAGTAGTCTGTCTCAGGGAGGATGGCAAGCACCCTTCCCTCTTCTATCATTCCCACCACATCACAGTCCCTGAGCACATCGAGCACAGCTGAAGCAAGCCTTCTCTGAAGGTCAGCCACCACCTTTCTATCCCGTCCAGCATCGGGCAGACCAAGATGGACGAGGACAAGGGAGAAACACCTCCCGTATCTCTCAGAGCGCAATGCCTCGATCTTTCCGTACTCGCTTACAAAATATGCATCATAGAACCTGCCCGGAAAGACCCTTGGACCTGTATGACCACCGGGTGAGACAGGAGTGTTTATTGATTTAGGACTTGTATTCACAACAGTAACGACCCCACACCATAATTGTACAGGAAAAAGCCCCGCGGAGAGATGTAATGGATCAGAACAGGGAAACCTTACATCTTGTATTTTCCAAAGGACTCTGGAGAGAGATTCTCTATCATATCGATAAGGTCCTTTGATGAGGCGTCCTTTTTCCCGGAACCTGACCTCAGGTCTATGTTCCTCGACTTGTCGAGCACCTTTTTGTCCACGAATATGGGCGAGCTGGTACGCAGTGCAAGGGCAATGGCATCACTCGGTCTGGCATCTATCACTATGGTCTTATCCTTGGAGACCATGTGGATGGTCGCATAGTAGATATTTTCCCGCAGATCGTTTACCTCCACCCTCGGTACGGTTATATCCATGGACTTTAAAATCTCCTTGAGAAGGTCATGGGTCATGGGTCTTGAGAACTGTATCTTTTCGAGTTCCGTTGCAATGGCGCTTGCCTCGAGAACACCTATCCATATGGGCAGGGCGTTTTTCTCTTCCAGGTCCTTGAGTATCACTATGGGGGCATTGGTAAAAGGATCGATAGTAAGACCGTATACTTTCATCTCTAAGAACATAAGCGACTCCTTTCCTTATAAATACCTCGTAAAGAGTTAGAGTAACCATGGGTTATGAACACACCCACCATTTTGCCCACGAGCTCGGGACTGCCAGGAAAGTTCACTATCCTGTTGCATGTGGTCCTTCCCGTAAGTTCCGAGGCGTCCTGCTTGCTTCTACCCTCAACCAGAACCTCCATTGTACGCCCCACAAGGGAACGGTTCTTCTCTGCGGTAATATCCTTCTGTAATCTCTGGAGTTCCTCAAGGCGTCTCTGTTTTATATCCTCTGGTACCTGATCCTTGAACGTGGAGGCAAGGGTCATGGGCCTTGGAGAATATTTGAACGAAAATATACCATCGAATCGGACAGTCCTTACAACCTCCATGGTCTCTTTAAAATCATCCTCTGTCTCGCCTGGAAAGCCAACTATTATATCCGTTGTAATTGACATATCAGGATAGAGCCTCCTCAGGAGGGATACCCTGGATAGATAATCCTCGACACTGTAGACCCTTTTCATCCGCTCGAGTATCCTGTTAGAGCCGGACTGAAGGGGTAGATGGATGGACCTGCAGAGCTTATCCTCCTCCCCAAAGAGATAGATGAGGGAGTCTGATATGTCCTTTGGATGAGATGTTACAAAACGCACCCTCTCTATTCCATCTATACCGCATACCATTCTCAAAAGCCCTGTAAAGGACACATCTCCTCCACTCATACCGTAGGAGTTTACATTCTGCCCGAGAAGGGTTACCTCCTTTACCCCCTTTCCTGCGTACTCCTTTATTTCCTCTATGATTTCCTTACTCGGTCTACTCACCTCCCTGCCTCTGGTATATGGTACTATGCAGTACGAACAGAAGTTGTTACACCCCCTCATTATA
This sequence comes from Deltaproteobacteria bacterium, assembly GCA_015492355.1. Classification (GTDB taxonomy): domain Bacteria; phylum Desulfobacterota; class GWC2-55-46; order GWC2-55-46; family S146-73; genus S146-73. Next base: position 1,102 of record WGFF01000284.1, on the reverse strand, counting down.
CTTACAAACGCCTTGATACCCTCTATGGGGGTGGCTACATACTCACCATCATCTATTGTATCGTAAAGGTCTGTTGAGACCACCTTCTGGCGCTTGAGATATATGTCCGCAAGGAACGTCTTAAGCCTATGGATGTTGTGGGGACCGAATACCAGATCAATATAAGGAAGCCTCTTTATAAGTCTTTCCCCCTCTTGTTGGGCAACACATCCACTTATACCTATGACCAGTTCGGGGTTCTTCCTTTTATATCGCTTGAATCTCCCTGCACTTGAATAAACCTTGTGTTCCGCCTTTTCACGTATACTGCATGTATTTATGAGTATGAGGTCTGCCCTATGGGGTTCATCCACGGTCTTGTAGTTCAAGGCCTTGAGAAGCCCCACCATCCTTGTGGTGTCGTTCTCATTCATCTGACACCCGAAGGTCTCGATATATACGAATCTTTCCTTGGAAAAAAGCCCTTCCATTGTATCTATAATTGTAAGGTCTTTGTTCACCTTTAGTCAAGCCCTTTTAAGGCAGGGGTTATTCCGCAAAGACTCCACCCCAGACCTCAACATGGTTCAGTACACCCATGGATGAAGACAGATAAAAAACCTGAAAGGTTGCGGGAAGGATAAAAGGAGCCCCTCAAGCAAGCAAAAGGGTTGCCCTTATAAATAGCCCATCCTTGGAAGAGCAGGGTTTCAGAGGATGAAACCCTGTAAGACTATCTATTTTTCCCCTTGAACCTTTCCACTTCCCTGGCGGATGGTTTCGTAATCCAGGGTTTGGGCATCCTGTAGATACTGGAGAGTTTCCTTCCGACCTTATCTGCCTCAGCCTTCGAGGAGAAAAATCCCACCCTTACCCGGTACCAGGTTGTGTTATCCTTGACAAACTCTGTGATATATGCATTGTATCCTGCTGTTATAAGTGATGTTTTGAGATCCTCCGCATTTTTCCTGTGTGTGAAGGAGGCGAGGTTGACGACCCAGTTTGCAGTGGTGGGCTTTCTTGCTGGTTTCTTCTCCTTAAAGGTGGGCGTGGTCTTCTTTGCCACCTTCTGTGGTGGTTCCTTTTTGGGTACGGTGGTAGTCCTGGGCTCTGGCTTTCTTAT
>WGFF01000283.1 GCA_015492355.1 Deltaproteobacteria bacterium | reverse complement strand
GCATTCCACATCCCTTTCGGTAATTTCAGGCTCGGGGTCGAAAGGTGTTGAATGAAAATAAACCTCTGAACAAGGGGTCTCAGGGAAAGATCATGTAAGCCCTTTCCACGAGGTCTGTCAGAATGCCCCACCCTTTGGGCAGGGGCTTCACTGAAAAAGAAATTTTTTTCGGGATAGTTTCTACTCCCTTTAACTTAATCCTGTGAGGTTAAGAAGGGAAGGCTGAAAGATGTTTCTACCATATATTCCAAAATCGTCTTTTCTCCGTATCCACAGGGGTGCGGAGTTTTTTTTGTCCTGAGGAATCCTCCATGGAAGATAGAATCGTAATGGATGAGAAGACCATTGAGCGCGCCATTGCAAGGATAGCCCATGAGATACTCGAAAGGAACAAGGGTACAGAAGACCTTGTAATCCTCGGTATACCCACAAGGGGATACCAGCTCGCCATGAGGCTCAAAAAGAAGATAAAGGACATAGAAGGTGTGGATGTGCCAGCAGGTGCAGTGGATGCAACCCTTTACAGGGATGACCTCGGGATGAAAAAGGACCAGCCTCCCCTGAAGAGGATGGACATACCCATACCGATAGATGGGAAGAAGGTCATCATGGTCGATGATGTGCTTTTTACAGGGAGGACCATAAGGGCTGCCATGAATGCCCTCATGGACTTTGGAAGACCCACGTGTATCCAGCTGGCTGTGCTCGTGGACAGGGGACACAGGGAACTACCCATAAGGGCAGACTATGTTGGCAAGAATATCCCCACATCTCTTAAAGAGGATGTAAAGGTGAGGCTCAAGGAGATCGACGGGGTAAGCGAGGTAAGGATAGTTTCTTCAGAGGGAAGATGAGGCTTAAAAGGAAGGACCTGCTCGGTATAGAAGACCTTTCGTGTGAGGAACTCGATACCATCATTTCCACCGCAGAGTCTTTCAAGGAGGTATCCACGAGGGACATAAAGAAGGTTCCCACCCTGAGGGGTAAGACGGTCATAAATCTCTTCTACGAGCCTTCGACAAGGACGAGGACCTCCTTTGAGATAGCTGCAAAGAGGATGAGTGCGGATGCGGTCAATATCTCTGTGTCCACGAGTTCCGTTGTGAAGGGAGAGACACTAAAGGATACTGCAAAGAACCTTGAGGCGATGAATCCAGATTGTATAGTCATAAGGCATTCCTGTGCGGGTGCACCTCATCTGCTTGCAAGGTATCTCAGGTGTTCTGTGGTCAATGCAGGTGATGGTGCACACGAACACCCCACACAGGCACTCCTCGATATGCTCACTGTAAAGGAAAAGAAGGGCACACTCAAAGGGCTCAGGATAGTCATAGTGGGAGATATAGCCCATTCAAGGGTTGCAAGATCGAATATAATAGGCTTTTCAAGGTTTGGGAACGAGGTGAGGGTTGTGGGTCCACCAACCATGATACCACCTGGTATAGAAGAGCTCGGATGCAGGGTATTTACTGGTATGGATGATGCCATAAGGGATGCGGACGTGATAATGATGCTACGTATCCAGCTCGAAAGACAGAAGGCACCACTCTTTCCCTCTGTAAGGGAGTATTCAAGACTCTATGGACTGGATACGGATAGGTTATCTATGGCACCCAGGGATGTGGTCATCCTCCATCCAGGACCGATAAACAGGGGGGTCGAGATATCACCAGAGGTGGCGGATGGTCCGTATTCATTGATACTCGATCAGGTAACGAACGGTGTTGCGGTGAGGATGGCTGTATTCTATCTCCTCCTCGGTGGTGCAAGGGAGGGATGAGGGATTTATGAAAAGGATGGTCATAAAGGGAGGAAGGGTCATAGACCCCGCATCGAAGATAGATGGTCTGTACAATCTCTATGTTGCAGGCGGTAGGATCGCCTCCATAAGACCTGCGGATACAGACACACAGCCCCAGGAGGGTAAGGACCTGGAGGTGATAGATGCGGATGGATCCATTGTAATACCAGGGCTTGTGGATATGCACACACACCTGAGGGAGCCTGGATACGAGTACAAGGAGACCATACGCACGGGTACCATGTCTGCTGTTGCAGGTGGCTTCACAACGGTTGTATGCATGGCTAATACAGATCCTGTGAACGACAATGAGTCTGTAACACGGTACATCCTGAAGAAGGCAGAACGTGCGTTTGCAAATGTATTCCCTGTGGGGGCGCTGAGTGTGGGGCTCAATGGCGAGAGGCTTACAGAGATGGCTGATCTCAAGGATGCAGGGTGTGTTGCTGTATCGGATGATGGTGTGCCAGTAAGGAATGGTGGGTTGATGAGGAGGGCACTTGAGTATTCGAGGATATTCGATCTTCCTGTCATAACCCATGCGGAAGACCCCTCCATATCTGCGGATGGTGTTATGAACGAGGGGGTGGTGTCCACAAGGCTGGGGCTACGGGGTATACCGAATGCAGCAGAGGACGGGATCGTGGCAAGGGATATAGCCATTGCGGAGCTTACCGGTGGAAGGCTCCACATAGCCCATGTAAGTACACGTGGCTCTGTTGAACTCATAAGGTCTGCAAAGAGAAGGGGTGTAAAGGTCACTGCAGAGGTCACACCGCACCACCTTGTTCTCGACCACAGTGCTGTAGATGGGTACAACACCAACGCAAAGATGAACCCTCCTCTGAGGGCACCAGAGGACGTGGAGGCACTGCGTGAGGCACTCAGGGACGGCACCATAGACTGTATTGCAACTGACCATGCCCCTCATTCCTCAATAGAGAAGGATGTGGAGTTCGACCTTGCGGAGAACGGTATAGTGGGGCTTGAGACAGCCTTCTCCATAGTATACGGGCTCGTGGAGAAGGGTGTGATAGACCTTAGCAGGGCTATCTCTCTTATGAGCATCAATCCCGCACGTATCATCGGCATAGACAGAGGTACCCTCAGGGTAGGTGCACCTGCTGACATTACCATTGTGGACCTGAAGAAGAGATGGACTGTCGATCCCGCAAGGTTCAGATCGAAGGGGAGAAATACACCCTTTGAAGGCATGGAACTCAGGGCTACCGTGGAGAAGACGATAGTGGGTGG
>WGFF01000282.1 GCA_015492355.1 Deltaproteobacteria bacterium | reverse complement strand
GGGCTGGATGTGGCACCTGCAGATGAGGTCAGCACCGCCCCAAGTAGCAGTGACAGTGTGGACGGGCATATACTCCGTCTGCTCGAAGATGGTCCCGTACATATAGACGTTATAATAAAGGATACAGGTCTTCCCCCTGGCAGGGTATCTGCCTTACTCCTCGATATGGAGTTGAAGGGTCTTGTGGAACAGCATCATGGCAAGTATTTTACCCTGAAGCACAGGAAAGGAACGAGGTGTTGATAATGGGTAAGTCGCTCGTAATAGTGGAGTCTCCTGCAAAGGCACGTACGATAAACAAGTTTCTTGGCAAGGGGTTCAGGGTGCTGGCTTCGGTGGGACATATAAAAGACCTGCCGAAGAGTAGACTCGGTGTGGACATAAACAACGATTTCAAGCCCCACTATGTGACCATAAAAGGCGAGGCAAAGACCATTGCAGAACTCAGGAAGGCAGGCAAGGAGGCAGATAGGATATATCTCGGTCCAGACCCTGACAGGGAGGGCGAGGCTATAGCATGGCACATAGCAGAGGAGATAGACAAGGACAAGAAGAAGGTCCTTAGGGTACTCTTCAACGAGATTACAGAGAAGGGTGTGAAGGAGGCGATAGAGCATCCCACAACCCTTGACAGGAACAAGGTCGATGCCCAGCTGGCAAGACGCATCTTAGATAGACTCGTGGGCTATCAGGTAAGCCCCCTTCTGTGGGAGAAGGTAAGAAGGGGGCTCAGTGCGGGCAGGGTCCAGTCAGTGGCGGTAAGGCTCATCTGCGAGAGGGAACGGGAGATACTCAATTTCGTACCACAGGAATACTGGACGATTACCGCAGAACTCGAAATACCCGAAGATGGCGCCACATTCAAGGCGAGGCTCGTAAAGAAGAACAACAAGAAGATAGAGATAAAAACAGAGAAGGTTGCCCGTGCAATAGTCGATGAACTCAAGGGAAGTAGTTTCACTGTGGTGGATGTGGAAAGAAAGGAGAGAAGGCGGAACCCATCCCCACCGTTCACAACCAGTAAACTACAGCAGGATGCCTCAAGGAAACTCGGCTTTACAGCAAAAAAGACCATGATGCTTGCCCAGCAACTCTACGAAGGCGTTGACCTCGGCGAGGAAGGTCCAGTGGGACTTATAACCTACATGAGGACAGATTCCACCAGGATAGCGCAGGAGGCTGTAGAAGGTGCAAGGTCTTTCATAAAGAACAACTACGGGGAGCAATTCCTGCCCCCAAAACCAAACGTATATCGCAACAAAAAGGGTGTCCAGGATGCCCACGAGGCAATAAGACCCACCTATATCAAATACACACCTGATACGGTAAAGCCTTACCTTACAAGGGATCAGTGGAGGCTATATGAACTGATATGGAAGAGGTTTATAGCCTGTCAGATGAGCCCTGCGGTCTTCGATCAGACAAGGGTCAATATAGAGGCAAAGAAATATCTCTTTGTTGCAACGGGCTCGGTCCTCAGGTTTCCGGGTTTTACGGTACTCTATACAGAGGGCAGGGACGAGGAAGAGGCAGAAAAGGAAGAGCGCCTGCCCGATGTGAGCAAGGGTACACTGCTCAAGCTCCTTTCCCTTACACCGCAACAGCACTTCACACAGCCCCCACCGAGGTTCACAGAGGCAAGCCTTGTAAAGGAACTGGAGGAGAAGGGTATAGGCAGACCTTCCACCTATGCAGCCATACTCTCCACCATACAGGAAAGGGGCTATGTGGTAAAGGAAAAGACCCAGCTCAAACCAACTGAGCTCGGATTCCTCGTAACAGACCTTCTTGTGAAGAGTTTTCCTGAAATATTCGATGTGGGTTTTACAGCCCACATGGAGGAGGAGCTCGACAGGATAGAGGAGGGTAAGCTCGACTGGCTCGGAGCGATGAGGGAGTTTTACGGTCCTTTCAAAGAGAGCCTTGAAAGGGCAAAGGTGCAGATGAAGAATGTGAAGGAGGAGATAGTCACTGATATTACCTGTGAACTGTGCGGTAAGAAGATGGTCATAAGATGGGGAAGGAATGGTAAGTTCCTTGCCTGCCCTGGTTTCCCAGAATGCAAGAACACCAAGGACTTCACCACGGATGAGAAAGGACAGATAGTGGTGAAGGAAAGACAGGAGGAGGTATACGGTACATGTCCTGCGTGCGGAAGTCCGATGGTGATGAAAAGGGGTAGATACGGTAAGTTCCTTGCCTGTTCGAACTATCCAGAGTGTAAGACCACCCAGCCTGTTTCCACTGGTATCAAGTGTCAGAACGAAGGATGTGATGGTGAACTCGTGGAACGCAGGACAAGACAGGGCAAGATATTCTACAGTTGTTCAAACTTCCCAAAATGTAAATACGCCACCTGGAAACTCCCCAAGAAAGATTGACGTTCTGGATTTTGAGTATATACTTTGTTACATGGAGGGAATGAAGGAGGTTTAACTGCCGAAAAGGGTTCCTTTCTTCTGGATTTTCCCCTTTGAAAGACACCTCAGACACCTGGAGAGTCTCCTTGGATGAAAGCAGGAAGGAGATGGGGAAATTTTTGAGGTGGCCTGGATGATATTAGTCTGTTCCTTTTCATCTCCCAGTTCCTCACGGGATGGCTCCTTTAATGTCTCTTTGGATAAGGGGAAGATGATAACCAAGAATTCAAAGAACATACTCGTTGCCGATGACAGTGTCTTTTTCAGGATAAAGTTGAGCGATATCCTTGTTGAGGCGGGTCACAGGGTGAGGTTCGCAAGGGATGGTAAGGAGGTGATAAATGAACTGAGGATAGACCCCAATGGTATAGACCTGCTCATACTGGACCTTCAGATGCCCAATATTGATGGCTTCGGTGTGCTGAAGTGGCTCAATGAAAACGGCTACAGAGGAAAGTTCCCGGTGCTGGCTGTTACAGGTGTCTATGAGCCTACACAGGTAATCGAGCGCATAAAGGAACTCGGTGCAACAGGACTCATAACCAAGGGGTTCACACCTGAACAGATTATATACCGTGTAAACAGGCTCCTTTTCCCTGAAAAGACAAGGGAAAGGATAGAACCGAGGATACCCATCTCCCTGCCCGTGGACTTCTCTGTGGGTGATAAGACCTATACAGGCTATCTCCTCAATATAAGTGCATCTGGGCTTTTTCTTCACACCCGTGTGGCTCTCCTGCCGGGCACGATGGTACGGCTGAGGTTTATACTGCCGGGTACGAATAGACTCATGGATATAAAGGGTATTGTCAGGTGGTCCACAGAGTCTGACAAGAGCAGGACCTTCTTTGGAGGATGCGGTATAATGTTCACATCCATATCAGAGGAAGACAGAAGGATACTTGCCGAATTCATAAAAAAGGAGATAAAAAGGCTCGGTATAGAGGAGCACTGAATCTATCGATTTCGGTGAAAGACCCTTTAAGGGTCGAGCCCTGCTACAAGGGGTGGAACATCTGAGATAATGAGGGTCAGGGACGCAATAAATCTACACAAGGGATTGGTCATCCCTGTGGTACTGGGATTGATGTGGTACTTTGACAACTATTCAACAGAGGCGTTCGTCTATCTGAGTCTCCATGGTTCATACTCCATACTCTGGCTGATAAAGGATGGAACTTATCCTGACAGAAGATTCGATGAACAACTACCCTTAATATGGGGTATTCTGTTCGTGTTCATACCTCTTTCTGGCTACTACATAGCCCCGTACATACTCATCAGCAATCACATCACAGCCTCTCTCCCTGTTATTGCACTCTCCATATCCTTGGTTATATTCGGTGTGTTCCTTCAGTGATGCCCAGAAATACTACACACTTCGTCTTAAAAAAGACCCCATACAGGATGGCCTGTTCAGCCGTACACGCAATCCCAGCTACCTCGGTGAGATAATGATATACACAGGATTTGCTGTCATCGTACAGCACTGGCTTCCTTTTGTTGTGATTCTGGCATGGGTGGTGGGCTATTTTTCTGAGGAACATGGTGCGAAAGGAGAGGTCTCTTTCGTGGTATGAGGGTTTTGACCTATACAGGAAGCGTACCGGCATACTGCTACCGAGACTGTTCAGGTGAAGGTAGGGGATAGGGTGTGCCCAACCTGTAATACCCTGGGCTCTCTTCCATGTGGTATCTTTCCCTGAGCCCTTTTCAAACCCTTGATTACCTTCTGTAGAAGAGCAGTATAGCCATACCAACCCCTATGGTTATGACAGAGTCTGCCACATTGAAGGCGGGCCAGTGATAGGTACCTATGTGGAAGTCCATGAAGTCCACCACCTCTCCGAACCTTATCCTGTCTATGAGATTCCCACCTGCACCGCCTGCTATGAGGGAAAGGGATAGACGCACCATGGGTGCATCCGCATTGACGATAAGTATGACTATGATAACAAGGGCAGTAATGGATATGCCTATAAGAAAGAGTGTCCTCCATCCCCCACCATCCTTAAGTATACCGAATGCTGCCCCTGGATTCCTTACATGGACGATATTGAAGAGCCCGGGTATCACCTCTATGGTCTCATGAATGGTCATGGAGCCCATGATGATAGCCTTTGTAATCTGATCGAGGAGGATTACCACAAGGATGGTAATGATAGGTATGAGGAGCCTCTCTTTTATTGCAATGCCTCTACACATCTTTCGCAGATGGTGGGGTGTGCTGTATCCTTACCCACTGTTGTGCTGTAATGCCAGCATCTCTCGCACTTACTGCCATCCGCCTTTCTTACGGATACAGCGAGACCTTTTATCTCTTCGGATTCATAGTATATCCCATCCTCCACATCCATCCTTTCACCACCATCCCCAGAGCCTATCTGTGATACGATGAGTATCTCCTTTAGGGTCTGGAGTTCCCTCTCTATGAGTACCCTCAGATTATCGGGTGGATACACTGTTACCTTCGCATCCAAGGAATGACCTATCTTTTTGTCCTTTCTTGCCACCTCCAGAGCCTTGGATATTTCGGATTTTATCCCGAGTATGGTATCCCATTTCCCTTCGAGCCCCTCATCCAGCCATTCTGTTTTTACATCAGGCATAGATGTGAGATGGACGCTTTCTTTTTTCTTTCCCGGTATGAATCCCCATGCCTCATCCGTTGTGAAAACAAGTACAGGTGCAAGGAGCCTCAAAAG
>WGFF01000281.1 GCA_015492355.1 Deltaproteobacteria bacterium | reverse complement strand
TTGCATAGTCGATGGATATGTACGCATCCGACTGGAAGAGCCTTGTTCTCCTGAGCCTGTCCTTGGAGACCCTGCTTGCAGTAACGTTTGCAACACAGCCGTTTCGGAACCTGAGCCTTGCATTCGCTATATCCACCTTTCTGGATACAACCGGTATGCCTATTGCCTCCACACTCTCCACATCTGATTTCACCAGGTTGAGTATTATGTCTATATCGTGTATCATCAGGTCCAGCACCACATCCACATCTGTACCCCTGTAGGGGAATGGTGAGAGCCTGTGTGCCTCTATGAACATGGGGTCCTTCAGTCTTCCGTTGAGGGCAATAACAGCTGGATTGAACCTCTCCAGGTGTCCCACCTGCAATACCGCCCCTCTTTTTTCTGCCTCCTGTATGAGGAGTTCAGCCTCCTTGGAATTGACTGTTATGGGCTTTTCTATGAGTACATCCACCCCCTGGGAGAGGAACTCCATCCCTATGGTGAAGTGTGTCTCTGTAGGAGTGACTATACTTACAGCATCCACCTTGTTGAGGAGTTCCCTGTAATCGGTGTACGGGGATGTACCGGTCTGTTCAGCCACCTTCTCTGCCTTCTCTGGCACTATATCCACCACACCCACGAGTTCTACCTCTTCCTTCAGATCGGCGTACTTCTGGGCGTGGAATCTGCCGAGATAACCCACACCTATCACACCTACCTTAATCCTCTTCATGCTCGCTCCTTCTCTTCGATCTCTCACGTATGATACCCCTTGTGGAACTGTTTATGAACTCGATGAACCTGCGGGCATGGACGGAGTCGGGCAGTTCCTCCCTGAGCCTTTCAAGGGCATCCCTGAGCCTCAGGGAGGACCTGAAAAGGATATTGTAACACTGTTTTATCTCCCTGAGGTCTTTATGTGTGAAGCCATGTCTTCTGAGCCCGATACTGTTGAGCCCGTAGAGGCGTGCCCTGTCTCCCACCACCATCACATAGGGTGGCACATCCTTGCTGACAGCGGATGCACCACCTATTATACAGTATGTGCCTATGCGTACATGCTGATGTACCGCAACGAGTCCACCCACTATGGCATAATCCTCTATCACCACGTGTCCTGCAAGGGTTGCTGCGTTTGCCATTATTATATTATCTCCGAGCCTGCAGTCATGGGCAATGTGGACATAATTCATGAAGAGATTGTTGTTACCGCAGATGGTCTTGCCCTCCTGCTTGGTTGTAGCCCTGTGGATGGTGACGAATTCCCTTATGACGTTGTTGTCACCTATGATGAGCTCTGTCCTCTCTCCCTTGTAACCCAGGTCCTGCGGTGGCGCACCTATGGAGGCAAACTGGAAGACCTCACACCTCCTGCCGATGGTCGTCCATTTGTCTATCACCACATGGGAGCCTATCCTTGTATCCCTGCCTATACACACGCCCTCGCCTATGACCGTGTACGGTCCGACCTCCACACCTGAATCGAGCTCAGCAGTGGGATGGACATAGGCTGTAGGGTCTATCCTCACATCCCTCTTTGCCTGTACCGTCTTTCTCATCCCTTACCTTCCCTTTCCACTATTGTTGCCATGAGTTCAGCCTCTGCAACAAGGTTTTTGTCCACGAATGCCTCACCCTTGAACACCCATATAGAGCCCCTCGATTTTACAACGTTGAGCACAAGCTCCACCGTATCCCCTGGTACCACCGGGCGTCTGAACCGCGCCCTGTCTATACCCATGAAGTAGACCAGCTTGTTACTCACACTGGCAGACCTGAAGGCAAGCACACCGCCCACCTGTGCCATTGCCTCCACAATGAGCACCCCAGGCATTACAGGACGACCAGGGAAGTGCCCCTGGAAGAAGGGCTCGTTTATGGTAACGTTCTTTATACCCCGAGCCATCTTCCCCGGCTCAAGCTCCACGATCCTGTCCACAAGAAGGAACGGATACCTGTGCGGTAAGATGTTGAGTATCTCTTCGGAACCTATCATCTGGTACTCCTTTGATTGATTTAGGTAATGGGTCATCAAATCGGACCTGAATGTTGTTGTGGGGAAAACCCTCAGGGCTATCGCCCTTTTCTGGTAAAAAAGTGTTTTCCCCTGCCCCCTTTCCCAGAAAACTTTAGATTAAAAGTTTTGGGGAAGGGAGTTTGAGGG
>WGFF01000280.1 GCA_015492355.1 Deltaproteobacteria bacterium | reverse complement strand
GGGGGCGTAGCCCCCTGAAGCAACGCAGTTGCTTTTATAAATAAAAGATGAAAAAGCGGGGGTTTCAGGGGGCGTAGCCCCCTGAAGATTTACTTTCCCGCTTACAGTGGGGGTTTTAAGGCAGATCTTTTTTAAACCATCCTACGGGGATACACTCGGAAAGGCTGAGCCCTATGAAGACACTCTTTTCCACCACCTTTGTCCACAGCACACGCCCAGCACTGTTGAGATTTAGGTCCTTTATGTATACATTTACCTTAGAGCCCCTTTCGAGGGGCTGACCTTTGTATTTTATCCTCAAGCTCTTTCTCGATATATCCTCTATGTTTGCTGTGAGTGTGGTTATCTCATCATGTGTCGATATGGAGCATTCCTTAAGAAGGGGGAGGCGTTCTTCCTTTCTCCTGTTTATACCTTCCTGTTTGAAGTACTCCTCAAGGGGGATACGTGTCAGTCTGTTTACGTGTCCCAGGAGTTCCTTGAGCCTGAAGGGCTTTTTAAGGAATATCCGTTCTTCTTTCAGCCTGTCCACTGTGTCTTCTGATTCGATAGGTATGTTGCCAGTGATGAACAGGAATCTATCCTTGAGATATGGATAGTCCCTCTGGATTACGAAATAGAGTCCTATCCCATCGAGCTCAGGCATATTGACATCGGTTATGACAAGGTCGAAGGACGAATCCCTGAGCCTTCTCAGTGCATCCACACCACATGACGCTGTTTCAACAACATAACCTGCCTCTGTAAGGAGTTCCGTACAGAGTGCCCTTATGGTATCGTCGTCATCTACGACGAGGATCTTTCTGCTGAACCTGTCGAACGACACAGACAGAATACCCCCCTTTCTTTCTGCCCTTTAGTGTTGCAAATTCCATTCCTCCATACCTCGTTTTATAGAAGTCCTTGAAAAATCATGTGGTATCAATTGTTACAGATTGTTCGTATTACTGCACTATAACATTTCGTTATAATATTTTGTTATACCTCATACCCTTGACACATTGAATCATGGTGTGTTATATTCTCATTGTCAGGAAGCCAGGGAGTGGCTTTGAGATGCTTTCAGCCTTGTGTGTTAAGAAGGGAGTGTTGAGGAAGGATGGTGAGCCTTTGCTTTTCTGAAGGGGAATAATCTTTTTTGATGGTAGATTCCGCACAGAGACTGGAGTGCAACTGCCCCGTTATTCTTTCATTCCTTAAAACAATCCCCCATAGAAAGAGCCTTCGGTTATATTTTTTCCTCTTTTTATATTTGTTCTCTTTTTCGTTCCTTCCTTCAGCCGGTGTGTGTTCAGAGGGAGGGTGGAGGATGCTGTTCAAGGAGCCCTGGCATCATCCTGTTGTAGAGTATTCCTTTAAACCTCCCCTCAGGACGAAATGGACCTTTCGGACAGGTGGGGCTATCTATTCATCCCCTGCTGTGGAAGGGGACAAGCTCTTCATCGGTTCTCACGATGGCAATATCTATGCCCTCGATAGACTCACCGGCAAGCCCAGATGGATATTCTCCACAGGTGGTCAAATAACCTCATCGCCTGCTGTGGAAGGCGGTATGGTCTATATAGGCTCCAAGGATGGTTATCTGTATGCACTGGATCAGGACAGCGGGGAACTTTTGTGGAAGTACAAGACCAGAGGGAAGGTCATCTCATCACCCCTTGTGGTTGAAGGCAATGTGTACGTGGGCTCAAACGACCTCTTTCTCCATGCCATCAATGCGGTTAATGGTGAGCTCAACTGGAAGGTGTACATGGAGGACTACCGCTATGGAGGGGTATATTCAACCCCTGCCTATCTCAACGGTACTGTATACATAGCATCGAAGAACACCTATCTCTATGCCATAGACAGTGCCAAGGGATACATAAGATGGACCTTTCAGACAGGTTCTGCGGTATATTCCTCTCCCACCGTATGGCATGGTATAGTTTTTATCGGTTCTTATGACCGCAATCTCTATGCGGTCGATACAAGGGATGGAAAACTCCTGTGGCGCACCACCCTTGTGGGCAGGATATATGCAACACCTGTGGTGTGGAAAAACACGGTCTATGTGGGAACGAAGGCAGGGTATCTATTCAGTGTGGATACCCTTACAGGAAGGATCAAGTGGTGGTTCAAGCTCGGCGGAGGGATAAGTTCGACCCCTCTTATCACCGGTGACGGTATCTGTTACATAGGGCTTGAAAACGGCGGGTTCCTCGGGATCAATCTTGTCACAGGCAAGGTCATCTGGAGGATGGATACAGAGGGCGGGGTGCATACCTCGCCTGCCATGGCGGATGGAATCCTTTATTTTGCCACCAAGGCAGGTATAGTCTATGCCCTTGAGAGGGAATAAGAATGGATATTGTTTGGTAAAAGCAACGAAGTTGTTTTTAGAGATAAGGGGTATACTTCAGTAGGAACCGAGGGTATCAGGGGGTGTTAACCCCCTGAAGCAACGCAGTAAGATGAAAAATCTGGGGGTTTCAGTGGGCTCCGCCCCCTGACGTAAGCAACGCATGTTGCTTCTATAATAAGGTGATGGGTATCTTTTTCGGACTAAATCCTGAGGGAAACCCCTTTTGTAAAAGGGGTTTCCCTCAAACTCCCTTCCCCAAAACTTTTAATCTAAAGTTTTATGGGAAAAGGGGACAGGGGAAAACACCTTTTTACCAGAAAAGGACGATAGCCCGTAGTGTCTTCCCCACAACAAAAATTCAGGTCCGATTTGATGTCCCATTACTGGGGGTATCAGGGGGTGAACCCCCTGAAGC
>WGFF01000279.1 GCA_015492355.1 Deltaproteobacteria bacterium | reverse complement strand
ACTCTCTCCTGCCAAGGTGAACCTCTTTCTCAGGGTCCTGGGTAAGAGAAAGGATGGCTACCACGAGATACTCTCCCTCATACAGCCCATCAACCTTTACGATGAGGTTACCATCGAGGCTGGGAGTGGAGATGGTATAACCGTGAGGTGTACCGATCCCACCATCCCCCAGGACGAGGGGAACCTTGCGTGGAAGGCGGTCGATACCTTCCTCAGGGAGACCTCCCTGAGGAGGTCTGTCCGTGTGGAGATTACAAAGAGGATACCAGCTGGGGCAGGGCTTGGTGGAGGGAGTTCGAACGCATCGTCGGTACTCAAGGGATTGAATATGCTCCTCAGGACAGGCTTGTCTGTTGAGACCCTCATGGAGATGGCTGGTACCATAGGCTCTGATGTGCCGTTCTTCATACAGGGAGGGTCTGCAGTGGTGAGGGGCAGGGGGGAGAAGGTGGAGAGGGTGGAACTCTATAGATACCATTACGTGCTTGTGAACCCTGGATTCCATGTGTCCACCCGATGGGTCTACAGTAATTTGGACTTGACAAAGAGCGGTAAAGATAATATTTTAATATTTTCAAAAAATGCGCTTGACGACCCCCTGAGTATAAAGGACTGGCTTGTAAATGACCTTGAGAGTGTGGTCTTAAGGAGATATCCCGAACTTGAGGAGATAAAGGAGCTCCTGAAGAAGGCTGGCGCCCTGGGGAGTCTCATGAGCGGTAGTGGTGCAACGGTCTACGGGCTTTTTGTTGACAGCCGAGAGGCGGAGTATGCCTTTGAGAGGATAAAGAGGGAGTTTTCTGGGACGGGTTACGTTGTATTCCTTGCGCAGGGGATATAGGAAAGGCGGGGGAATCTTTCTGTAATAAGGTCTGCCCCTTTTTCTGAGGACATCGATATAACCCTTGGGGCGTCGCCAAGTGGTAAGGCACGGGGTTTTGGTCCCCGCATTCGGAGGTTCGAATCCTCCCGCCCCAGCCACAGGAAAATAACTCTCCTTAAGTTCTCGCTGAACACTTCTGGATATGTTTCTATCAGACACGTTTAAGAGCCTTTTAAAAATCTTTGGTATCGGGTAAGGTCAGGACAGGTCGAGGCTATGAACAGGATAAGGGTCTTTGCTGGAAACTCCAACATACCCCTTACACACGAAATATGTGATCACCTCGGCATAGAACCGGGAAGGGCAGAGGTAAAAAAATTCAGCGACGGTGAGGTGTATGTGGACATACAGGAGAGTGTAAGGGGGATGGAGATCTATGTTGTTCAGTCCATCTGCACGCCATGTAACGACAATCTCATGGAACTTCTAATCATGCTCGATGCGCTAAAGAGGGCATCTGCCCACTCCATAACAGCAGTGGTCCCCTATTACGGATACGCAAGGCAGGACAGAAAGGTCGCTCCCAGAACCCCTATTTCTGCGAAACTCGTTGCAGACCTTGTGACAGTTGCCGGTGCAACAAGGCTTGTATGTCTCGATCTCCATGCTGGACAGATACAGGGCTTTTTCAACATACCTGTCGACAACCTCTATGCAACACCTGTACTGCTCCCCTACATCAGGGACAATTTTAAGGATGATATAGTCATCGTCTCCCCTGATGCGGGTGGCGTGGAGCGTGCGAGGGCATTTGCAAAGAGGCTTTCTGCAGGGCTCGCCATCATAGACAAGAGGCGTCCTGCACCCAACGTGTCAGAGGTGATGAACATAATAGGTGAGATAAGTGGCAAGGTCGCCATCATACTCGATGATATGGTGGATACAGCGGGCACACTTACTCAAGCTGCTGAGGCACTCAAAAAACAGGGGGCAAGAAAGGTCTATGGTGCGTGTACGCACCCTGTGCTCTCTGGACCAGCTATAGAAAGGATAGAGAACTCCCCCCTGGAGGAGCTCGTTGTAACAAACACCATACCGAAGAGAGAAGGTATGGAATGCAGGAAGATAAAGTACCTTTCAGTGGGTAAACTCCTTGGTGAGGCGATAAGGAGGATACACTACGGTGAGTCGGTAAGTTCGCTCTTTGTGTGAATGGAACCCATAACAAAAACAACCCCTGAAAATGAGGTATCTTCAGTTCGACAGAATATACAATATGGACTGCCTTGCTGGTATGAAACAGATACGGTCCAGTACCGTGGACCTTGTGGTAACAGACCCTCCTTTTGCCATAGAATTTAAGGCAAGGCGGAGTAATTATAACCGGATAGGCCGTAGAGTACTGGATGGATATTGTGAGATTCCAAAAGAAGAGTATTATGACTATACAGTCAAGTGGATGAGCGGGGTCTACAGGGTACTCAAAGATTCTGGTAGTATGTACGTATTTTCAGGATGGAATAATCTAAAAGATATACTCGTAGCATTGGATGAGGTGGGATTTATCACTGTAAATCATAATGGTAATGGG
>WGFF01000278.1 GCA_015492355.1 Deltaproteobacteria bacterium | reverse complement strand
ACATGGGTGAGGTGGTGGATGTGTATCACAAGATGTATCTTCCAAACTACGGTGTCTTCGATGAGCAGAGATACTTTCAGGCAGGCTCCACCCCACTTAACTTCACCCTCGATGATATTACAATCGGTGTGGGCATATGTGAGGATATATGGTATCCAGAGGGTCCAGCAAGGATTCAGGCGCTTGCAGGTGCACATATAATCGTGAACATAAATGCATCACCCTATCATGTGGGAAAGGTGAGGATACGTGAGGAGATGCTTGCAACAAGGGCTCTGGACAACGATGTGTTCGTCGCCTACAACAACATGGTGGGAGGACAGGATGAGCTCGTCTTCGATGGGCAGGGGATGATACTCAACGAGGAAGGAAAGGTCATTGCAAGGGGCAGGGCTTTTGAGGAAGACCTTATCGTCGCAGACCTGGATGTGGAATCTATAATCACAAAGAGACTCCATGACCCGAGGAGACGAAAGGAGAGACTCTCCATGGACACAGGAAACCTCAAGGAGATACACCTCCATAGAAGGGTGGAGAGGAAGAAGAAAAGACCGTTAGACCTATCCATACCAGAGCCACCTGAAAGGCTTGATGAGGTCTTAAAAGCCCTGGTTGTAGGCACAAGGGACTATGTGAGGAAAAACGGTTTTAAACACGTGGTCATAGGGCTCAGCGGTGGTATAGATTCGTCCCTTGTCGCTGTAATAGCAACGATGGCTCTTGGAAACAGGAACATTACCGGGGTCTTCATGCCCTCTGTGTACTCATCCGCAGAGAGTAGAGAAGATGCTCAGAGGCTTGCAGAGAACCTACGGATAGAATTTATAACCATACCCATACAGGAGACCTTTGAGGGCTATCTCAGGATGCTCAAGGATGTATTCGGTGAAAAGGGATGGGATGTGACAGAAGAAAACATCCAGGCAAGGATACGCGGGAACATACTCATGGCATTGAGCAACAAGTTCGGCTGGCTCGTCCTTACAACAGGAAACAAGAGCGAGATGAGTGTAGGATATGCAACCCTCTACGGTGATATGGCAGGTGGCTTTGCTGTGATAAAGGATGTACCGAAGACCATGGTCTATGAACTTGCAAGCTACATAAACGCCACCTCCAGAAGACCCCTCATCCCCCAGAGGATACTCCGCAAGGCACCTTCAGCAGAACTCAAGCCTGACCAGAAAGACCAGGACATACTCCCGCCCTATGAAATGCTCGATCCCATCCTCAGGGCTTATGTGGAAGAGGACAGAAGTATAGAGGATATCACAGCACTGGGATTCAAAAAGGATGTTGTAAAATGGGTCGTAAAGATGGTCGACCGCAACGAGTATAAGAGAAGACAGTCTCCACCAGGTATAAAGATAACGCCCAGAGCCTTTGGAAAGGACAGAAGGATGCCCATAACCAATGGCTACAGGGGATAGAGTTAAAGGTAATGGGTATCCGAAATCTGTCTGTATCCTGAGGGAGACCCCTTTTACAAAAGGGGTCTCCCTCAAACTCCCTTCCCCAAAACTTTTAATTTAAAGTTTTTGGGGAAAGTGGGCAGGGGAAAAACGCCTTTTTACCAGAAAAGGGCGATAGCCCGGAGGGTCTTCCCCACAACAAAGATTCAGGTCCGATTTGATGACCCATTACCTGAGAAAAAAGGGGGTATCAGGGGGTGAAATCCCTTGAAGCAAGAAAGAGACTCTTAAAGGGTATATTCGAAGGGGCAGTAGATGCTGTATCACCTTATACAGCGGTAAAGAGGTATGTAAAACTCTCCCGTGCCCATATACTCCGTGCAGGGACCACAACCTATGATCTCCGCTCATACAGGCATATTATCTGCATAGGTGCTGGCAAGGGTGTATGCGGTATGGCAAGGGCAGTGGAGGAAGTTCTGGGGGACAGACTCGATGGTGGTGTGGTGGTTACAAAATACGGTCATTCCCTCAGGCTCGAAAGGATACACGTCATAGAGGCAGGCCACCCCCTGCCAGACAGAAATGGTATCAAAGGGGCGGAGAGGATTGTTGAACTTACAAGAGGACTCAAAAGGGATGATCTCGTTATATGTCTCATAACAGGCGGGGCATCCGCCCTTCTCCCTGCACCACCACCTGGCATAACACTCAGGGACAAACAGTATACCACAAGACTCCTTATAAACTCAGGCGCTGACATAGGGGAGATAAACACCGTGCGGAAACAT
Organism: Deltaproteobacteria bacterium; assembly: GCA_015492355.1. Classification (GTDB taxonomy): domain Bacteria; phylum Desulfobacterota; class GWC2-55-46; order GWC2-55-46; family S146-73; genus S146-73. The sequence continues at coordinate 5,576 of WGFF01000278.1, read as the reverse complement.
CTCTCCCGCATAAAGGGAGGAAGGCTTTTGAAGAATCTCTATCCTGCAGAGGTGATCACCCTTATTATATCCGATGTGGTTGGTAACGACCCCTCGACCATTGCATCAGGACCGACCTCTCCAGACCCCACAACCTACCATCACTGTATGGAGATACTCAAGAGGTACGGTCTCCTCCAGAGAATCCCACCTTCTGTGAGGAGATACCTCATGGATGGTATGAGGGGTAAGATAGAAGAGACCCCAGAACCAGGGAACAGGATATTCAAAAGGTGCAGGAACATCATTGTTGCGGACAACCTGCGGGCACTCCTTACTGCAAAGAAGATGGCACTCCGTATGGGTTTCAAAACCCTTGTCCTCACATCCACACTCACAGGCTCAACACACCAGTGTGCTGGCTTTATGGGTTCGATAATAAAGGAGATAAAATGCTCAGCCAACCCCATCAAGCCACCTGCATGTATAATTGCAGGCGGGGAGACGACCCTCGAGGTAAAGGGCAGGGGTCTTGGGGGAAGGAATCAGGAATTCGCACTTGTACTTGCTGGTATAATAGATGGGCTCAAGGGGGTCACGGTACTCTGCGCTGGTACGGATGGTACGGATGGACCGACTGATTCGGCTGGTGCATTTGTTGACTCCTCAACACTCAGACGGGCGAGATTAAAGGGTATGGACTGGAAGAGATACCTCAGGGAGAACGACTCCTATAATTTCTTCAAAAACCTCGGAGACCTCTTTATAACAGGTCCCACAGGGACGAACGTGATGGATATGGTGGTTGCCTTTGTGGAATAAGGGGGAATCATGGACTCTGGCTTGAGGATTCCGTGAACAGGGCTCAGCCTTCTATTTTGCAAGCCCTACCTGTTATGGCACAGTTGACACCCCTTTGTGGATGGTATACCCAGCCCCCTCTGATCGCCTGTTGCAACATCCGTATGGTAGTTCCACCTCAGGGCATCATAGTACGGACCACCATGGGCAAAATGACAGGTAAGACAGAAGACATTCTGTCCCCCCGTATCCATACAACCCATACATGGATAGGCTTCATATTGCCCGAGGTAGTAATAGGCAAACTGAGGAAAGTCCTTGGCAAACAAATGCATTGTTACAGGAAGACCTTTTCCTGCCTTTATGAGATTTATGTCATAGTTTTTTCTATCAAGCATTGAGCGATGGCAGTTCTTAGCGCATCCTGGTGCAGACCCTGGTGGTACCACTGTATTTACAGGGTGTCTTCTCCAGTCACGACAGGACTGTGTATATCCCTCTGGACAGGATGAGGGATCTGACTTGTTAGTATCTGAAATGTCCTCATGCCAGTTGTCATGGCACTGGCTACACCATGTGGATATTGTGGTATTGTAGCTAAAAACAGGCTGGGTTGCATAGGCATTGCTGTTGAGGTAATCAGAACCATAATAAGTCATGGTACCCCTAAATACGGGCCATATAACCTGTCCTGCCTTGTCGGTTTCATTTCCTCCAAAATAAGGTGTATGGATACCATCTATCACACTCACACTTCCCACATAACTTACATTACGCCGGTGAAGTGGCACTAATGGGTCGTCTTCAAGGTCTCCCCATAATCCTATAAGACTATCACTGTTAACTCCGCTTCCCAGAGCCCTTACCCTCAGATTCCTGAACATATTGGTATCAGGGTCATTTGGATTCGCTGTCCCATGGGGGTCATGGCAGTTTGTACAGGTAAACTCATCTATAACCGCATCACCACCAGGCGGTAGTACACTGGTCGCACCCAGGGAATGTCCATAGCCAAGACCAGCTGAGGTTGTAGTATCCCAGTTCATATCAAGTTCCCAGTAAAAATTCCCACCAGCACCTATGAGATTAAACGGGTCATCCTCGGTCCAGCTACCACTTGAGTAGACCTTTGGGGCTTTAACATTCTGAGGGGCATGGGAGACTCCTGCCTGACTGCCGTTACTCCCGTGACACTCCAGACAGAGTTTGTGTATATCCTTACGGGAACCCACCTGTCCCCTTAAAAGCACAAGGGAACCTCCAGACATACCTCCAAGTCCCTGTCCTCCTTGGCTATTATGCATGACATGACAATTCCCGCAGACAAGCCCTCCTGCACCCTTGTGAACACCATAAACCTCCAGAGGAGGGATAAAAACAAACATTAAAAACAGAATAAAACCTGTTCTCCTTCTCCCCATAATCCTTCATCCATTCCCTCCCCCCTTTTTCCTGAAAAATGAATCTACCTGTTATGGCACAGTTGACACCCCTTTGTGGATGGTATACCCAGCCCCCTCTGATCGCCTGTTGCAACATCCGTATGGTAGTTCCACCTCAGGGCATCATAGTACGGACCACCATGGGCAAAATGACAGGTAAGACAGAAGACATTTTCAGCAAAGGAGTCCATACAGCTCTGGGTATCATCACATGGGGTTTCCCATGCCAGGTAGTACACAAACCACGGTATGGTAGGAGGATAGGTATAACTCTGGGGCATGGTTACAGGCAGTCCCTTACCCGAGATTATGAGGTTCACATCGTAGTTTGTCCTGTCTAAGTAAGATGGATGACATCCCCTTCCACAGCCCTTACCTGCCCTTCGGGGTATAACAGTACTTACGGGATGTCTCCTCCAGTCCCTGCATGTAACACTGTATTCCGCACAGTTATAGGCACTCTTGTTGGTGGTGGAAATACCCTCGTGCCAGTTATCATGGCACTGGGCACACCAGTCACTCATTATCTTGTTGGTTCCATTAAGCCCCTTGCCACCATAGGCATTGCTGTTCGGCTGGTCAGTACCAGGTCCGTAGCCAGGATTGTGGGTGAGTGTCCCGCGGTAGACAGGCCAGATGGTGTTACCCGCGCTATCCTTCTCGTTATCACCAAAATAGGTACCATTCACACCACCAACATAACTCAGGTTCCATGTGGTTCCAGCACCAGAAACACCCATCTTAACCCCTGAGTTTGCACCCGCACCCAGGGCATTCACACGGAGATTCCTGAAGATATTTACATCAGGGTCATCCTGACTGGTTGTCCCATGGGGATCATGACAGTTTGTACAGGTAAACTCATCTATAACCGCATCACCACCAGGCGGTAGTACACTGGTCGCACCCAGAGAATGACCGTAACCAAGACCAGCTGGGGTTGTGGTATCCCAGTTCGCATCCAGCTCCCAGTAAAAATTCCCACCTGCACCTATAAGATTGAACGGGTCATCCTCGGTCCAGCTACCGTTGGAGTATACCTTCGGGGCTTTAACATTCTGAGGGGCATGGGAGACCCCTGCCTGACTGCCGTTACTCCCGTGACACTCCAGACAGAGTTTGTGTATATCCTTACGGGAACCCACCTGTCCCCTTAAAAGCACAAGGGAACCTCCAGACATACCCCCCAGTCCCTGTCCTCCCTGACTGTTGTGCATGGCATGACAACTACCACATACAAGTCCGCCCGCACCCTTGTGCACACCATAGGTATATGTGGGTATGAAAAATACAAGGAGGAGAACCGCTATACCTGCCCTGAAATGCATCTCCTACACACACCCCTGAACCTCCCCCAAAAAAAATACCCCACGATGAAAACCCCACCGTGAGGTATTCGATAAATGACTGTGTCACCAGCCATCAGTGACACATTATTGATTTTTTACATTTCAATTATAGTTTATATCAATGAATGATGTCAAGACTTTTTTTGGGGATAGGGGCTTATCTGTTGTGGCATATCTGACAGCCTGTTGTGGAGGATAATCCAATACCTGTCTGTTGCCCCACGCCTATGGTCGAGGTGTAGTCCCATCTGAGGGCGTCATAATATGGTCCCCCATGAGCAAAATGACAGCTCAGGCAGAACACCTTATCTTCGTTATTAGTGTCTGCGTAATAGACCTCCTGGTTCAGATTCGGATCTGTGTTGGCTACAGGGAGTTTATAGCCATCCGGGATGGAGTCGTAATGTGCCCAGTCTATGGTATCCACTCCTGCACCAGAGACATCACTGTCGTTTATTACCGCATCCACCGGATGTCTCCGCCAGTCCTCTCCAGAAATGTTCTCATTAACCCTCACCTCATGGAAGTAGATATGGCACCTTGCACACCAGCCACCCATACCACTCGGGCGTGTGGAGTGATCATTAGGACCCCTTATGCCGTCGTAAACCGTATTGTTGGAAGGCACAGTTGGTGTGCCCTTGTACACGGGCCAGATCGCAACGCCATTTACTATCTCTGGTGTGTAGTACCCAGTGGGGTATTGTCCTGTAATGCCACCTATGTAACTCTTCATCTCAAAGAGCCTGGCATTGCCCTGCTCATCGACAGGGCTCGACATATAGTGACAGACCGAACATACAGACCCTCCATCAACCTGAACACCCCCTATCGTACCCCAGAGGTTCCTGTATATATTCGTCTCTGTTGCATGGGGGATGGTCTGAAAATCGTACTGGGTGTTGGTACCGTGGTGGTTGTGACACGATGTACAGGTAAGTATCAGGAAGACACTGTTTGGATTGCCGGGTATGGTGGTTGTAAGACCCACACTGTGACCATAGCCCAGTCCTGTCTGTGAACCTGCTGTTGTAAGGTCGAAGTTCGAATCGAGCTCCTTGAAAAAGTCCCCTCCTGCACCGATCTGACTAAAATCCTTTGTCTGGTCCCAGTTGAGCTGGTTGCCACCGTATACAATGGGTGCCCGCTCCCCATGGGGCAGATGATTGACAGTAGCCATGCTTCCCCCAACACCGTGGCACTGAAGACAGAGCTTGTGAATCTCTGCACGTGAACTCACTCCACCCCTAAGAAGTACGATCGAACCACCAGACAGACCCTCAAGGGCGGTATTGCCCTGGCTATTGTGCATGGTATGACAGTTACCGCATACAAGACTGCCTGCACCCTTGTGCACACCGTAGGCATCTACGGGTACCAAAAATACAAGGAAAAGAACAGCACCTATGAAGGCCCTGAAGCACATCCCCTGATGTATACTCCCTGATCCAAAAAAATACCCCACGATGAAAACCCCACCGTGAGGTATTCTTCTACTCAGTGTCATCAGCCGTCAATGACACTACAGACAGATTTTTCGTTAATTATTATAATCCAGGTTTACCGTAAAAGTCAAGACCTTTCAGTCCCTTACCTGGATTATCGATCCTCCCATCCAGTCTGTGACAGGGCTGTGGTACGGGTGTTACCCTGACCTTTTTTCCATCCCTGCTGGCTGACTGGTTGCCTGGGACACGATGAGCTCTGTCTTCGCCACTATCTTGTGCCACACACCCTTGGGAGCGAGCACAACCACCCCTGGTGAAAGGGATGTGGAGCTCTCTGTACCGTCGTCAAGATAGTACGTACCCTCGCCCTCATGGACAAAGAATATCTGGTCTCCCTGGGGATGCCTGTGCCAGTCGAGCACCTGTCCGGGCTTGAAGTAGTACGTATCCTGGGCGATCTGGTCGGTCTTGATATAGGTCACCTTGTTGACCTCGCCCTCCTTGAATTCCCTCTTCGCTGTTACATTTGCCTGCTCCATACGCTACCTCCTTTTTTT
>WGFF01000277.1 GCA_015492355.1 Deltaproteobacteria bacterium | reverse complement strand
GTATTATCCATCAGCCATACGATATGGAGAAGGGTGCTGGTACATTTCATCCTGCCACATTCCTGAGGGTAGTTGGTCCAGAGCCCTGGAAGGCAGCCTATGTGGAGCCATCCAGGCGTCCCACGGATGGCAGGTACGGAGAGAATCCAAACAGACTCCAGCACTACTACCAGTTCCAGGTCATACTCAAGCCTTCTCCTGATGACATACAGGATATATATCTCGACAGTCTTAAAACCCTCGGTATAGATCCCCTCGATCACGACATAAGATTTGTGGAGGACGACTGGGAATCACCCACCCTGGGTGCATGGGGGCTTGGATGGGAGGTGTGGCTCGATGGTATGGAGATAACCCAGTTTACCTACTTTCAGCAGGCAGGTGGGATCGACCTTGACCCTGTATCAGGGGAGATAACCTATGGTCTTGAGCGTATAACCATGTATCTACAGGGGGTGGACAATGTATTCGACCTGAAGTGGACAGAGGATGTGACCTACGGGGATGTACACCACAGGGGCGAGTACGAATATTCGAGATACAACTTCGACGATGCGGATACGGATATGCTCTTCAACCTCTTCGATGTATACGAAAAGGAGGGTTTAAGGCTCATTGAAAAGGGGCTTGTCTTTCCTGCCTATGATATGTGTCTTAAGTGTTCCCATACCTTCAATCTCCTCGATGCCCGTGGTGCCATAAGTGTGGCAGAGAGGACGAGATTCATAGGCAGGGTGAGAGCCCTTGCAAGGAGATGCGCAGAACAGTACCTCCGCACACGGAAGCAACTCGGCTTCCCGCTCCTTAAGAAGGCAGGGACTCACCAGAGCCTACACAATAGATAATACCTGGAAGGCTGAACAACAAAAGAAAAAACCCTTAGAGACAGAGAGGAGAGAAATTCAAAGAAAGGAGTAGACCTATATGGCAGGCAGGAAATCCACATCCCTTCTGAAAAGGGCGGTAAGACTCATTCCCGGAGGTGTCAACAGCCCTGTGAGGGCTTTCAGGGCTGTTGGTGGAAAGCCACTCTTTATAGAGAGGGCAAGGGGCTCGAGGATATATGATGTGGATGGTGGAGAGTATATAGACTATGTAGGCTCATGGGGTCCGATGATACTGGGACATGCCCATCCTGTGGTTTCAAGGGCACTGAAGAAGGCTGTGGAAAGGGGTACGAGTTTTGGTGCACCCACAGGGCTCGAGGTTGAGCTTGCTGGTCTGGTGCTCAGGGCATTCCCATCAATGGATATGGTAAGGTTTGTCAACTCCGGTACAGAGGCGACCATGAGTGCCATAAGGCTTGCCAGGGCTTATACAGGAAGGGAAAGGATAATAAAGTTCGAGGGATGTTATCACGGACATGCAGATAGTCTGCTTGTACGGGCAGGAAGCGGTGCGACAACCCTTGGTGTGCCTGATAGTCCCGGTGTGCCACAGAGCCTTGCAAGGAATACATACAATGCTGTATTCAATGACCTGGATTCTGTTGAGAGGCTCTTTAAAAAAGACCCCAAGGGTATTGCCTGTGTCATTGTGGAGGGTGTGCCGGGTAATATGGGTGTTGTACCTCCAGGGGAGGGTTTTTTAAGGGGGCTCCTCGATATGACCCATCATTACGGTGCTATTCTGATACTCGATGAGGTCATGAGTGGTTTCAGGCTCTGCTATGGTGGGGCACAGAAGGTCTACGGTATAGAGCCCGATATGACGTGCCTCGGTAAGGTCATAGGTGGGGGGCTTCCTGTAGGGGCATTCGGTGGCAGAAAAGAGATAATGGAACTCCTTGCACCATCAGGACCCGTATACCAGGCAGGTACACTTTCCGGCAATCCCCTTGCTATGACCGCGGGTATAGAGACCCTTAAGTTGTTAAGGCAGGGAGGAACCTACAGGGACCTCATCTCGACCACCACAACCCTTTGTAACGGTATAAGGGAGATTGCCGAAAGAAAGGGCATTCCTTGTCAGGTCCAGCAGGCAGGCTCCATGTTCACCCTCTTCTTTAACGAGAAGCCCGTTGAGAACTACAATGACGCAAAGAACTCTGACCTGAAAAGGTTTGCACGGTTCTTCTCAAGGATGCTCAAGCATGGTGTCTATCTACCGCCATCCCAGTTTGAGGCAGCCTTTGTAAGTATAGCCCATACAAGGAGGGATGTAGCCAGAACACTCGATGCGGTGGAGCGGAGCATTAAATGAGGGACCGTCGCCTGTGCATCTCATACGATACTGTCGATAATCTCCTTTAGCCTGGATATCTTGAAGGGTTTTAAGAGTACGGGTAAGCCTTCCTCTTCGAGTAATGTCCTGTACTTGCAGTTCAGATACCCTGTTATGAAGACGATGCGGTCTTTTATGTGTGGTATCCTCTTTTTGAGCTCCAGGTAGAAATCTATCCCGTTGAGATGCGGCAGATTGATATCCGTTATGATGAGCGAGTAATCCCTGGATATAGCCTTCTTGAGACCTTCCATGCCGTTAGAAGCGGTATCAACCACAAACCCGTTACCAGTGAGGAACTCCTTGAGAAATTCTATTACAGACGGCTCATCCTCCAGGATGAGTATACACTTTGCAGTCGACCCGTCCATATCCCTCTACCCCGAGATGTTTCCCCTATGTTCAAAAACAGGTCAAATATACTGAAAAACTTCCCCTTCTTCATTTAAATACAGGTATAAGGGATTTGCGGACTGTCTTTACGAAATTTCGCAAACCCTCTCCCATCCCTGCATCCTCTGTTTTACAACCTATTGATATTTCTACTGTTACAACAATCATCCTTTACGGCATATCACTTGCATATCTGTAATTATCTGTCCCTATAACAAAACAGATGGTTTACATCTATCCTGTAATTCCTGTTGCGGTCCGATAAACTCTCTTTTTATAGTCTTGAGGGGGGATATTCTACTCAGGAAGACCGTAAGGGGTGCCTACCCCCTTCATTCAAATACCCCTCCAACAGGGGCTACTTTTAAAGGATAAACATTATAAACACTCCAGAGGTGTATGTCAAAGGATTTTATCGGCAGACGGATAAAATTATATCGTCTCAAGGCAGGTTACTCCCAATCAGAATTTGCAAAGAAGATAGGTATATCCCAGGGGACTCTATCAGATATCGAGGCATCGAAGACCCTTCCGTCTATCAAAACCATAGTATCCATTGTCAAGAATTTCAGGGAGCTGAACTGCGACTGGCTCCTTACAGGGAAAAGGGGTCCTTCCACAGCCCGGTATCCACTGCCCTCTGGACAGGAGGAACGGATCGTAAGAAAGGTGGTACAGATACTCAACAGCCGTAACAGAGACGCTATATCAAGGCTCAACACAACGATAAATCGTCTTCTCAAGGGGCTCAAAAAGCGGTAACATCCCAGAACAGGTAGAGAAGTATCACACCGAGTAAGACCCTGTATACCACAAACGGTGTCATGGAGAACCTGCCTATAAGCGAAAGAAAGTAATGTATGGTAACGTAGGCAGACACAAAGGCGACTGTAAAGCCGATGGAAAGGTATAGCCATGGTGTTTCTCCACCTTTTTTAATCAGTTCCACCATCTCCATGCCACCTGCAAGCCCTCCCACCATAACAGCAAGCAGGAAGGAAAACCGTGCAGAGTCCCTCCTTGAAAGACCTAAAAAAAGCCCTGCTGTAATGGTTATGCCTGAACGGCTCGTTCCAGGCACAAGGGCTATTGCCTGAGCCAGTCCCACACCGAGGGCGGTCCTCCAGTCGATATCATGGAGTCCACCCCTTCCAGGTCTCCTGTCCGCCATCCACAGGACCACACCCCATACAATAGACGACCATGCAATAACCTCTGGGGTGCGTAGCCTGTAAGCCACTATGTCATGGGCAAGTAGCCCAGCAATACCAACAGGTACAGTGCCCACAATCAACATCAAGGCAAGCCTCCCCTCCCTGTCATCCATGGTGCCATCCCTTACCATGCGGAAAAAACCGCGCACTATACCATTGAGCTCGCCACGAAAATATATCACCACAGCGAGCCAGGTGGCTGTGTTTAGGGTCACATCGAAACCGAGTCCCTGATCCTGCCACTCTGTAAAAAGGGGTAAGAGTATGAGATGGGCACTCGATGAGATGGGTAAAAACTCGGTCAATCCCTGTATCAGGGCTAAGAGAATCGCCTGAAGGATATCCATCTATAGATATTCCCGTAGGTCCCGTAGGGCAGAGCACATATTCGGGACAAGAATCCCCCTGTCTCTCATATCCTCAAGCTCCCTGTAACTGTACCATCCAAATCCATCTATCTTATCGGGCTCCCTGACCACAGGTTCGCCAGCAACGACTTCACAGAGATACATGTAAACCTGGAACTCTCCTTCAGGTGAGCCTGTCCTGTATACACCCAGGAGTCTCTGTGATATCACCTCCAAGCCCACCTCCTCCCTTACCTCCCGCCTCAGACATCCTTCAAGGCTCTCATCTGGATGCCTCTTTCCGCCAGGGGGCTCCATCCTTGCAGAGCCGTACTTGGTGTTGTGCACAAGGAGGATTCTTTTGTTTTCTATAATCAATCCCGCAACGAGTTCCATACAATCTCAGGCAAGGTTAAGGGGTATATCCCCTGGGCTCTTTTTCATCGTCCTCAGTAAAAGCCTTCCGTATCGCCTCTCAACCCCAAGACCGAGTCTCTCTGCCTTTTCTGTGGCACTGGTTATGATGGAGCGTGCCTTTTTCCCACCCCTCAGGAACTCTATCTGCCCCCTCAAAAATCCACAGTATATAAGCCCCCTTCTGTCGCGTGTCCCCTTAAACAGCCCTTCCGCCTCATCGAGGTCTTTTTCTGCAAGCCTGAGCCTTCCCATAAGAAGGTATGTCATTGCCTCTGCCCAGAGTGTGTAGGCGTAGCTCGTCCTGTCGCCTATCCTTCTGTAGTGTGTCTTTGCCTTCCTGAAATACCCGAGCGCACCCCTCAGGTCTCCCTTCATCCTCAGGGCATTCCCCATACCGCAGAAGGAATAGGCAATACCAAAGGTGTCCCTTAGCCTGGTGAATATCCTGTTGGCTTCCCTGTATACCCTGAACGAATCCTCCACCATACCTGCCACACGCATCACACCCCCGAGCCCTGTAAGGGCATATCCCCTCCCTCTTCTATCCCTGAGCCCCTTCAGGATACGTTCTGCCTCCCTAAAACCCTCCATACTGCCTTTAAGGTCTCCCTTTATCCTCAATGCCCCTGCCTTTGCCCATGTAACAAAGGCAATGCCCTCCCTGTCTGCAAGCCTTCTGTAACCCCTGAGCGCCCTGTTAAAGAGCAGAATAGCCCTTCCAGGATAGCCTGTAGCCCTCAGACACAGCCCCATACCGACCAGGGAATCGAGTTCACCCGCCCTATCACCCATCTTTGTGGAGAGCCCATGGGCAGACCTGTAGTACCTCCGTGCACCTGTGAAGTCCCCGACCATCCTCAGGGTATCACCAAGAGCCAGAAGACACCCAAGCCTCAACCGCCTGTCCCTGCGGGCAAGTGCCTTTGCCTTGAGATAGAGGGCTACTGCTTCCCTGAACCTCGCCCCCTCTCTCTTCCTCTCAGCCCGTTCAAAAAGTATGTAAG
>WGFF01000276.1 GCA_015492355.1 Deltaproteobacteria bacterium | reverse complement strand
CCCCTTCTACAAAAGGGGTTTCCCTCAGAATAAAGACTCAGTCCCCTGTGTCCGTCAGTCCCTTGCGTGTGCGCAGGAGCTCAAGATTGTATCGTGCCTCTGCAAGGTCCTTATCCAGGCTCAGTGCCTTTTTGTACTCCTCTATAGCATCATCCAGTCTTCCAGCCCTTGCGTAGGCGTTTCCCAGATTGTTGTGTGCCTTTGGATATGCTGGTTTGAGCCTGAGGGCGGTCCTGTATTCCTCTATGGCTTCGTCTATCCGCCCTGTTGCAAGGTAGAGGTTGGCAAGGTTGAAGTGTGCCTCCGGCAGTTCAGGATCGAGCCTCAGGGCAAGGGTGTACTCACTGAGGGCTCTGTCGCGTCTGCCTTTTCTGTAGTATGCAAGTCCCAGATTATTATGAGCCCTTGCATGGTCTGGTTCCAGCTCTATCGCCCTTCTGAACGCCTCTATTGCGTCGTCCATCCGTCCCCTATCTGCATAGGCAAGCCCGAGATTATTATACCCCCGTGCCTTATGTGGGCTTTTGGCTACCACATCACTCCAGAGGGTGAGCTCATCCTTCCACACAAGGTTTCTCTTCCAGGCAGTAACACCAAGGATGAAGACGAGCAAAGCCACCACCAAGCCCTGCCAAAACGTGGTGAGCCCTGCCCTTTGCAGACCATGATTCAAAACACCACAGAATGCCACCACCATACCAACACTCGGAAGATAGAGCCTGTGCTCATTTATCACATCCTGTATGGGTACTAATGATTCCACTGATAGGGTTATAAAAAACCATGCTATACCCCAGAAGACAAGTATCCCGTATCCATCTCCCTTCCTGCGGGCCCTCCTGAAGATGTATATACCCAGGACAAGGAGGCTTGAGATGAGGATGAGGGAGAGGAGCACCTCCATATCGAGTACAGAGGTGAAGATGGGATAGTCGTAGTCGAGGTTCTGCCAGGCTGGAAAGATGAGTAGCCTCAGGTAGGTAACAATGACCCTTATCTGTGTTACGAGATAGACGTTCCATGGTAGGGTCTGGAGGTCACGGATCTGCTGGGTTCTCATCCTCTCCCACACATCTCCATCACCGTCCCCTGTAAGGAGCTCCAGAGGTATCATCGGGAGGAGGAGAAAGAATGGTATGGAATGGATAAGCCCCCTTTTAAAACCTCTTGCAATGAATGTGTACTCGTAGAGGAGTACGGTAAAGGGCAGGGTAAGGCTTATCTCCTTTGTCTTCATTGCGAGTATGGCAGATAGGATGGAGAGGATGTAAAGGGGTTTTATCACAGCATTGGCTGACCTTGCCTTTATGTAAGAGATAAGGGAGAGGAGGTAGAAAAGGGTTGCAAGGGATGTGAACCTCTGGGATATGTACGTTACAGCCTGTGTCTGCACGGGGTGGGAGAGAAACAGAAGTGCGGATGTAAGGGCTATGGCAGTGGGGGATGGGGTCGTTCTCTGTAGCCATTCCCTGAGTGCCGGGGTCATGAAGGTGAGGTTTACAAGGATGTACACGCAGGTTGCGTTGAGGATGTGTATGATTATGTTTGTAAGGTGATATCCGAATGGATCGAGCCCATGGAGCAGGTAGTCGATGGCAAAGGAGAGATAGGCTATGTATCTGTTTCCACCGGGGTGGAGGAAGGTGGAGAGGTCTTTTATGGCGGGATTGTTCATGATGTTTATCCTGTCATCGAAGTGAAAGGTAGAGGATAGGGCGGGATGGTAGATGGCAAAGCCGACCACGGAAAGAAGGATGACACAGAGGATATGTCGTCCGCCAGAGGGGAGGTTGGGGGTATTTTTGTCAGCCATTTCTGGTTTAATACCACAGTTCGAACTCTCAAGTCAAAGGTGGCACGATTTTTTTGACAAAGATGTCCAACATGGTTATACTTTAAGTCCTTATGGACAGATCATCAGGGGGGAGGAAAACAGATGGAGCTGAGATATCTTGAGATCTTTTACAGGGTTGTGGAGTGTGGCAGTTTTTCGAGGGCTGCAGAGGAACTTCACCTGACCCAGCCCACTGTGAGTATCCATGTCAAGGCACTGGAGGATGAGCTCTCAACGAGACTTCTCGACAGGCTCGGAAAGACGGTCGTGCCGACCCAGGCAGGGAGGATACTCTACAAGTTTGCAAAGGAGATCGTAAGGCTCAAGGAGGAGGCAAGGACAAGCCTCGAGGAGTTTGGTGGCAGGATAAAGGGAAGGCTCTCCATAGGGGCGAGCACAATCCCGGGTGAGTACATCCTTCCATCCATAATAAGCCGTTTCAGGGAGAATTACCCCGATGTCATACCCCTCATACGGGTGGGGGATACGATGGATATATACGGCATGGTGCTCCATGGAGAGGTGGATATCGGTGTGGTGGGTTCTCCCCTGAGGGACAAGAACATAGTCTCAAGGGAGTTCCTCGAGGATGAACTCGTACTCGTTGCACCCAGGGATTTTGAAAGGACAGCCATCACAAAGGAGGAACTCCTTGAACTCCCCCTTGTCCAGAGGGAGATGGGCTCTGGCTCAAGGGCATCACTCGAGGCATCACTCAGAGACAGTGGCATAGATAGTGACGACCTGAAGGTGGTTGGTGAGATGGGTTCCACACAGGCGCTCATACGGGCAGTAAGTGCAGGGATGGGGCTTGCCTTTGTCTCCCACCTCGCCATCAGGGAGAATGTGGAACAGGGATTGCTCAGGACAGTCAGGATAGATGACCTGAGGATTAAGAGAAATTTCTACATCATAACCCACAGGATGAGGTCCTTCTCTCCAATATGCAGGACCTTCCTGGACTTCCTCCTGAACCAGCCTTTGAAAAACTCAATTACTGTCCAAACTGATATTTAAAAAATCAATTTGACCTATTAATATATTGGGGTTATATTTTTTATAGAATAGTTTTCAGTACCATATCTGCGCCCCGAGGTGGAGTGAATGTACAGAAGGGTATTATCTTTTGTGGTTGCCATAATGGTCGTCTTTGCCCTTGTGGTACCGTCGCAGGCAGGCAGGGTGAGAAAGGGGGAGGTAACGTTCAGGGTTACCATAGATGCGCCCGTGGAGAACAAGGATACGAGGCTCTGGCTTCCCTATCCTGTAACGGATAACTACCAGACCATAGAGGATGTGAGGATAGAGGGCAACTTCACATATCAGGGCATATACAGGGAGAGGGAGACAGGTAACATCATACTCTATGCGGAATGGAAGGAGCCCGAGGAGGAGAGGTATCTCACCCTGAGGTTCAGGGTAACCGCAGAGGAAAGGGTGAGAAGGGATTTTCCATCCAGAGAAGGGGATATACCCTTTGAGGTAAGACCCTATATGAGAGCGACAAGGTTCACCCCGACGGATGGAAAAGTGGGGGAGATTGCTCTTGAGATAACCAGGGGCAAAGAGACCATCCTCGAGAAGGCAAGGGCTATATACGACTGGGTTGTGGAGAATACCTTTAGGGACCCTACGGTTCAGGGCTGTGGACTCGGGGATGTGGAGGTTACACTTGCAAAGAGGAGTGGTAAGTGTGCGGATATAAGCTCTGTTTTCGTTGCCCTTGCAAGGGCAGGTGGTGTGCCTGCAAGGGAGGTCTTTGGGCTCAGGCTCGGAAAGGAGAAAAAGAGCGACCTTACAGGTGGGCACCACTGCTGGGCGGAGTTCTACCTTCCAGGGTATGGATGGGTGCCTGTTGACCCTGCGGATGTAAGAAAGGTAATGCTCGTAAAGAAACTCGACCTCAAGGACGCAGAACCCTACAGGGAGTATTACTTCGGGGCTGTGGATGAGTACAGGATAGTACTTGCCCGCGGAGGCAGAGGCTATTATCTGAGCCCTAAACAGAACGACGGACCGATCAACTACTTCATGTATCCCTATGCAGAGGTGGATGGCAGGGCACTTGAGTGGCTCGCATCACAGAAGAGGCTGAAATACAGGATAACATTCCAGGAGATACCGTAATACCCC
>WGFF01000275.1 GCA_015492355.1 Deltaproteobacteria bacterium | reverse complement strand
CACCTCCGGAACATTTCTGAAATTTGAGGGAACATCTGGCTGGATGTAAAAAACAAAGGTGGGAAGATTACCCATTCATCCCTTTTGCAAAAGGACCCTTCTTCCAGAGTCACTCTTTGGAAGGAGACCCAATGGGTGGAAGGAAGAAACAGAGAACCTCCTGCAAAAGGGCTGCCTTATCTGGAATCTACCTAAATATTAAATATACCTCTATAACAGTATTTGTCAAGTATATGGCATGCTATGGATTCAGCGACGTGTCTTATTCAGTTCCTCTATTCGTGTGAGTATTCCACGGAGCATATTCACCTCTTTTTGCATGAGCCCTGTCCTGCCAAGAAGTCTTTTTGTGTTTCTCATTATGTTTTCCAGGAGATATCCACCACCCTTTTCACCGTATCCGAGTATGGAGAGGACTTTTTCAAGGTGATTGTACATATCCTCTACATCCTTCCTCGGTGCCAGTTCAAAGGAAGGTCCTGGAGGGGTGGAGGTTGTAAAGAGGGTGTAGCAGAGTACATATACCGCATGGGAGAGGTTTATGGAAGGATAGGAGGGATGGGCTGGTATCTCCACAAGTATATCACACAGGGATACCTCGTGGTTTTTAAGCCCCTTGTCCTCCCTGCCAAAGAGTATGTATACACGGTTTCTCTCCTTCATCCTGAGGATTATATCCACAGCATCGTCGATAGTGAGTACAGGGCATCTCTGTTTACCCTTTCTTCTTGTGGTCCCCACAACGAAACCATCCCTTACCGCATCCTTTATATCCTCGAATACCCGTGCACCAAGGAGCACATCATCTGCCCTGCATGCCATAGAGTAGGCTTCATTATTCCTGTAGTCTACTGGGTTTATGAGCACAAGGTCAGAGAAGCCCGTGTTTTTCATCGCCCGTGCAGTACTTCCAATGTTACCCGGGTTTATGGGCTCCACAAGCACAATGGATATGTTTTTCATGGCGGAAAGACGATCTAAATACGTCTGAGGATTTCCCTTGCTACCACCACACCAGATACAGAGGCCTGGACCAAGCCCCTTGTTACACCCGCACCATCGCCGACTGCAAAGAGGTTTTTTACCTCTGTCTCGAGGTTATCCGTGAGTTTAAGCCTCATGGAGTAGAACTTCACCTCCACACCGTAGAGCAGTGTGGATGTTGCATTGATACCCGGTACCACCCTGTCGAGGGTCTCTATCATCTCCACTATATCGGTGAGATAACGGTAGGGTATTACAAAGGATAGGTCTCCAGGGGTGGCATCCGGGAGTGTGGGTGTTATGGTGCTCTTTTTGAGTCTCTCTGGTGTGGACCTCCGTCCGTGGTACAGGTCTCCGAGCCTCTGTACTATGATACCGTCTCCAAGGAGGTTTGCAAGCCTTGCGATATACTGTCCATAGGATATGGGGTCATTGAACGGTTCTGTAAAGGTGGTGGATACAAGGATGGCAAAGTTGGTGTTCTCTGATCTCTTCTTGGAATAACTGTGACCATTGACAGTGCAGAACCCCTTGTGTCTTTCCTTCACCACGAATCCATAGGGGTTCATGCAGAATGTCCTCACACGGTCATCGAATCTCCTCGAGGTGTATACGAACTTGGCCTCATGCACAACATCGGTTATGGGATGGAGTATGGATGCGGGTACCTCGACCCTCACACCTATATCCACTGGATTCGTCTGTATGGTAAGGCCCATCTCCCTTGCCACCTCCCTGAGCCAGGAACTCCCGCTCCTCCCTGGTGAGAGTACAACGAAGTGGGATGTTATCACCCTTCCATCATCGAGCCTTACACCACCAGCCCCCCTGTCATCGTATACAATGCCTGTAACCTCCCTCCTGAAGAGCATATCCACCTTTCCATCGAGTTCCTCCCTTATCCTCCTCAGGAGCTCAAGGCATCTGTCTGTACCGAGGTGTCTTATGGGAAAGGGGATGAACCTCAGTCCTGCCCTTGCGGATATCTCCTCTATCCTGAGGACATCCCTGGTCATGGTGCCCTTGAGTTCCTCTGGGGCACCGAACCTCAGATAGAATCCATCCACGTAGGATATGAGCTCTGAGAGGGTGTTGGAATCTATGTACTCTTTGAGTAGCCCTCCCACCTCCCCTGAGAGGTTGAACTTCCCGTCACTGAACGTACCTGCCCCGCCCCAGCCACAGAATATATCCTTTCGGTCCCGTTCGCTCAGGTCTGCACCCTTTTCCACCAGAAGTACCTTGAGGCCCTTTTTCCTGCCTGTGAGCTCAAGTGCGGTGAATATACCAGCAGGACCTGCGCCAACTATGATTACATCGTAGTCCATCCCGGGTTTATACTGCCTCTTCTCTGTTAAGGGAGGGTCTCTCTATCTCGAGGAGAATCTTTCCCTTTCTGAAGACCCTTACCATGCCTGTGGAGCCAGATATGGTTATTGCCACTGCATCGGTGAGGTTGGTAATGCCTGCTGCTGCCATATGTCTACAGCCGAGTCCAGGGAGGAGTTCCTTGTCCTCTATGGATGCCTCAAGGTGCATCCCTGCACTCATGACAACACCATCCTCGCGTATGATGAAGGCGCCATCGAGGAGGGAGAACTCCTTTATGGTTTCGTGTATGGTCTCATCGAGTATGTTTCTCACCTCCTCAGGATATCCCTTAAAGGGATTCATTATGAGTGGCTTGGACAGTTTCTCCACCCTTTCGTGGTCACCCACCACAAAGGTCGTACCCACTGCCCTTCCTTCCCTGCCCTCGCTTGCAAGATTGAGGGCGAGGGAAAGGACCACCTCGAATACCTCAGGCTTTATGCGCCTGAAGAGTTCCCTCGATATATCCCTTGTTGTGAGTACCTCTGACTCGTTTGCAAGGTCTATCACTATGAGGGTATCGAACCTGTCAGAGGCCGGTATACCCGTAAGGCAGACTATCCTGTCATCACCGTTTATGGTTCCCTCTGTGATACCCATGATGGTGGAGAGCTTTATCTGCCCCATGCGTGTGAGGTTTACGTGTGGAAGGTGTATGACCCCCTTTACCTTCTCAGACAGGGAATCGAAGCCATCCCTCCTTGACTTCTTTACAGCAAGTATGAGGTCGTGTTTGTGCGGGAATCTCTTTAATGGCTCGAGATCGTTCAGTACGTCAGTAAATACCACCAGTGCAAGGGCATCTATCTTTTTGAGCAGTTCATGTGCCTTTGTGAGTATAAATTCGTTCAGGTTCACCATAACCGATGTTTTTCAGAAGGGGGGACTGAAAGGGGGAAACCCTCGTGGGTTTCCCCCTTTCTTTCAATCTGACCATTCCCCATGGCTTAAAACAGGCTATACGGGAAGAAACAGCGTGGATAGAGCCTTCCTTCTACCCTTATCCTGCCGCAGGGTGGTTCATTACAATAGATTAAATCACCAGAGGCGGATTGTCAAGAAAGGCCCACCATTGCATGGAGTCTTTTTATCCTCTCCTCTATGGGCGGGTGGGTGCTGAAAAGACTCATCAGTCCACCACCTGAAAGGGGATTTACTATGAACATGTGTGCGGTTGCCTCATTGACATGTGCCATGGGTATCCTTTTGTTGTAGTACTGGAGCTTCCTGAGCGCCTCTGCAAGGTAGAGCGGATTGCCCGCTATGCGTGCACCACCTTCGTCTGCACCGTACTCCCTTGAGCGGGATATGGCGAGCTGGATTATCATCGCTGCAATGGGTGCTATTATCATCATGAAGAGAAGTACAAAGGGATTGCCACCCCTGTCACCATCCCTGTGTCCACCGAACAGGGCAAACCAGTATGCCATGTGGGAGAGATAGCTTATGGCGCCTGCAATGGTTGCGGCTATGGTGGAGATGAGGATGTCTCTGTTCTTTATATGTGCCAGTTCATGGGCAAGTACACCTGTGAGTTCCTCCCTTGAAAGGAGCCGCATTATACCGGTTGTTACTGCCACCGCACCGTGTTTGGGATTCCTGCCGGTCGCAAAGGCATTCGGGGTGTCGGTATCCATTATGTATATCTTCGGCATCGGAAGACCTGCCTTCATGGAGAGATCATGTACGATACGGTAGAGCTCGGGTGCATCTGCCTCTGATACCTGTCTTGCAC
>WGFF01000274.1 GCA_015492355.1 Deltaproteobacteria bacterium | reverse complement strand
TCCTGAAATAACTATGGAAATGTCGATAGATAAATGATATAGTTATCCTTCGTTTATATACCCTCCTTAAGAGGGTGGCTTGTGGGCTTACCATTGTATCACTTCTTTATGAAAGGAGGTGAAGGGCTTATCTGGTTATAGGTACTGGGAAAGACTAACTTCAAGACGGAGGTATCAGAGATGAAAAGAGCGCTCTATTTGTTTTTCTGTACCATCTTTACCCTCGCCTTTGTCGGCATCAGCCATGCCGAACTCGGGGGACAGGTATTCTACAGGTACGGTTTAACCAGCCTCAACAACGACAGGGGTGGAGAGGTGTTCACGGATACACTGAACGTGTTCAGTGAGGGCAAGAACGATGATACGAGCGGATGGGATATAAGTGCGGGTCTGGACATACCCCTTACCTCTGAGATAGGTCCTGGTGTGCTCCTTGGAGAGGTGATGCTCGACTATGCCAGGTTCTCACAGGAAAAGGTAACCCAGACCACCACCACCCTTCTCCAACTCGATGGTGTTGGGACACACAAGACCAAAAAGGTAACAGTCTCTGAGCTGACTGTCGTAGTCGCCCCCAAGTACAGGCTCGATGTACTCAATGGAAAGGTAAGACCATGGATAATACCCGCTGGACTCGCCTTTATGGTCAACTCCCCACCCTCTGATGATACCACATACCTGGATATAGGATATCATCTCGGTGTAGGGGTTGAGTACAGGGTTGTGGACCTCCTGAGTGTGGGTGTGGACTGGAGATATACCATCGCATCGGGAGAGCCTGATATAAAGGCAACATACTCAACCTTCGCACTCTATCTCGGAATAAACTTTTAAGGATGCCATCCTACCCCTGCGGGGTCTTAAAAAGACCCCGCAGGGGTAGTGCTTAACCCCGAGGCGAATCTCCCACGCAGGGTCCTATCCAAAAGGCAGGATCTCTAAAAATCTACCCTTAAAAAAGCCCACAAGCCCCCATCCTGCCCGATCCATCAGGAAAATATCAGAAAAATACATACCCTTTTAAGAAACCACCACAGCCTTGATGCCCCATGTGGCAGTATTGTACATGCCTGGTAATCCTTTGTTTTTAAAGGGATAAATCCCCTTCTCCATCCATAGATACTATTCCATTCTGCCATACCTTGCAGGGGACGGATTCATCACCCAACGCATAACCTCTTGTAATGTCTTGAAATCTCCATACCGCGGGGGATGGTACGGTTTTTGCGAAGAAGTTATGGGAAATTCATTTTACGACTTAAATGGTCTGTTTTATCCATCTATCCATCAATCCTGGTAAAAAAGGGGTCGGACTTGTTCAAACTCAGTAAAAGTGTGGAGTATGCCATACTGGGGCTCCTCTACATGGCGGCAAAACCAGATATGGTCTTCTCGCACGTCGAGGAGATAGCCCATGCCAACAACATCCCCAGGGCATACCTTGCAAAACTCTTCAAGACCCTTGCAAACAAGGGGCTTGTAAAATCCTTCAGGGGCAGGGAGGGCGGTTTTATACTTACACGCTCATCAGGGGAGATAACACTGCTGGAGGTGGTGGAGGCAATAGAGGGACCGATAATCGAAAGGTGTCTGAAGAATAGATTCTGTCCTGATGACACGGTCTGCCCCATAAACTCTGTGCTCAAGGAGTGCTCCAGCAGGGTAATCGATGTACTAAACGGCTATAGCCTCGATCACCTTGTTGAAAGGGTCTCCTGTTACAGAAAAGAGAGGAAATAGAACATTCATTAAATCAGGAGGTGTGTAACTATGAGTGAACATTCACTGGAACACGAACTCAGGTGGCATACAAGCTACTGGCCCCTGCTATTGAGTGTGGGGATACTCTTTCTCGCCCCACTCGCCTTTACCTTCTACTTCGTCTACAACAAACCATTCCTTGCGATAGTGTCCCTTGGTGTGGGTGCCCCGCTGACACTCATATCCATAGCAGGGTGGGTAAAGGAAGGTATGGAGGACATTCACGGCTATGGCGAGGGGCTGAGCGTATGGGCAATGCCGTTTTTCATAGTTGCAGAGGCTCTTCTGTTCGTGGGCTTCTTTGCAGCATACTGGGTGATGAGGCTGAGTGCACCTGTATGGCCCCCCGCTGGTACACCTGAAATGCCCCTTCTCGTACCTATCGTCATGACCATAATACTCGTATCCTCCAGTATCACTATCCACATAGGGGAAAAAAGGCTCGAAGAGGGAGACAACAGCGGTTTTCTCACATGGCTCGGCGTGACACTGGTTCTCGGTATCCTCTTCCTTGCCTTCTCTGCCTTCGAGTGGACCGAACTCTTCCACGAGGGCTTCAACTTCAAGACCAATGCCTATTCTACAGCCTTCTTCTCCATAACAGGCTTTCACGCCTCGCACGTGCTCGTGGGAGTGGGTATCTTCCTCTGTGTCCTCCTGCCTGCCCTTGCCGGAAGGACTAACGTAGCCTTTGTAAGGTCTGCATCCATGTACTGGCACTTCGTGGATATAGTGTGGTTCTTCGTGGTATCGCAGATATACTTCTGGTAATCCACGAAGCCCCAACCAATTACAGGGAAAGGAGTAAAGCCATGAAGGATAGATCAGTCATTTTAGGTTTAATCTTGTTAGCCCCCATTATTCTATTCTCCACAGCCCATGCAGGAGAGGGCATACCAGACCCACGGGCTGGGTGGAATGAACTGTGGCACGAGCTCATGATAGATATCACCCTCATAGGACTTGTATTTGCAGGTGTGACAGTATACTTCATGGTGAGGTACAAGAGACAGAGACCCGACGAGGAGGGTGGTAGCTTCAAGCTGACCCCACTCGGTGCATTCGGATGGACACTCATACCTGCCTTCATATTCATGGCTGACGACATATTCCTTGCAGCCAAAAACTTTGAGCTCTGGAATGACTACAGGAACGTACCTGAGAACGCCTATGTTGTGGAGGTAGAGGCATACATGTGGGGATGGAACGTAAAATACCCTGATGAGGGCATAGAGGTGAACAACGAGATGTACGTACCACAGGGAAGACCTATCATGGTGCGACTTACGAGCAGGGACGTGGTGCATAGCTTCTTCATACCCGACTTCAGGGTCAAATGGGATGCCCTACCTGGAAGGACCACCTACCTGTGGTTCTATCCAAAGGAAAGGGGTGAGCATGTGATGACCTGTACAGAGTACTGCGGGCTCCTCCATTCCAACATGTACGGCAAGATAAAGGTCATCTCCCAGGACGAGTTCTCATCATGGATCGAAAAGAACAAGAAGGAAGGAGGCGCTGTATGAGTGTATCAGTAGAGTCTTTGAACTATCAATCCAGATTCAGTCTCAAGGAATGGATCTTCACCACGGATCACAAAAGAATAGGTGTACTCTACCTTATAGGTTCATTTGCCGCATTCTTTCTGGCAGGGCTTATGGCTATGCTCATGAGAACGGAGCTCTCCTCCATAGGTCCAACCATCACGGAGAACCCGAATACCTACAACGTGTGGCTCTACTTCCACGGTGCAGCGATGATCCTTGGCTACCAGATACCAGCCCTCACAGGCTTCTTTGC
Source organism: Deltaproteobacteria bacterium (assembly GCA_015492355.1). Classification (GTDB taxonomy): domain Bacteria; phylum Desulfobacterota; class GWC2-55-46; order GWC2-55-46; family S146-73; genus S146-73. The sequence continues at coordinate 3,354 of WGFF01000274.1, read as the reverse complement.
CAACTACTACGTACCACTCATGATAGGCGCAAAGGATGTTGCCTTTCCCAGACTCAATGCGCTGAGCGTGTGGCTCTTCTGGATGGGTATAGTGCTTGCCCTGCTCACCTTCGTTATACCGGATCCACCTGACATAATGTGGACAGGCTATCCGCCTTACTCCACCATGACACCGGGCAACACAGCCCTGTATACATTTACCGTGCTCCTCATAGGCTTCTCATCCATAGCAGGTGGGGTCAACTTCCTTACAACCATAATGTACATGAGGGCACCGGGTGTTACATGGAACAAACTCAACGTCTTTATCTGGTGCATACTTGCGGCGTTCATAATACAGCTCATATTCGTACCTGTCCTCGGTGTTGCGGTCACCATGCTCTCTCTCGATAAATACCTCGGCACCAACTTCTTCAACGCAGCCATGGGTGGAGACCCGCTTATCTACCAGAACCTCTTCTGGTTCTACTCCCATCCCGCTGTGTACGTAATCCTGCTACCAGCCATGGGTCTCATATACGAGATAATAGCCACATTCTCCAGAAACAGTATCTTCAACTACAAAGGGATACTCTACGGCGGTATCTGGGGTGTGGTGCTCCTTGGAGGTATCGTCTGGGCTCATCACCTCTACATAGCAGGCATACCAGACTGGATGGCTCTCGTCCATGTGTTCCTCACACTCCTTATAAGTGTGCCGGTGGGATTGATGATGGTGGGTCTCGTCGGTACCCTCTACAGGGGCAGTATAGAGTACAAGACCCCCATGCTCTATGCCATAGGGTTCATATTCCTGTTCCTGATAGGCGGTCTCACAGGCATACCCAATGCCATGTCAGCCATATACATCCACATAACAGAGACCTACTGGATACCCGGACACTTCCACTACGTCATGGCTATATCCGTCACCACAGCCATCATAGGCGGTACGTACTATGTCTTCCCCAAACTGACAGGAAGGATGTATCACGAGGGCCTCGGCAAACTCGGCTTTTTCATCTTCTTCATCGGTGTGAACATAACCTTCTTCCTGACCCTTCTCATGGGGGTCAAGGGAATGCCAAGGCGCTACTACGACTACCCGCAGTTCCCAGAACTGGAGGGCATCCAGCAGATAACCACCTATGGCTCCTATCTCATCTTCGTGAGTGCTGTCATAATACTGGTCTCCTGGATACACGGTCTCGTTGCAGGGGAGAAGGCGCCTCAGAATCCATGGGGTTCGAGGTCCCTCGAATGGACGCACGCACCGTCTCCACCACCACCTGGAAACTTCCCCAGGAAACTCGAACTTACCGAGGAATGGAGCCCGTATAACTATGGCAGTTAACCCATCAGACAGGATAACCCGGGGAAACCCCTTCAGGGGTTTCCCCGCCCTCTTTATACTTCTCTTGACACTCCTTGCGGCAGAAAGAGCCCATGCGTCTGTCTCACCCAGGACAGCCAGGGAAGCCCTGAGAATGGCTAACTCCGCAGTGGGAAGATACGTGGGAGACTACACACTCGTAGACCAGGATGGAAAACGCCTCAACCTGAGTGACCTCAAGGGAAAACCAATAGTGATAAGTTACATCTACACAAGCTGTGGCCATACCTGTCCAACCATAATGATGAACCTTAAAGGTATATTTTCAAAGGCAGGCAGTGACTTTGGAGAAAAATTCATAGCCCTTACCATAGGCTTCGATACAGAAAATGACACCCCTGAAAGGCTCAGGGCTTATGGAAGTACCTTTACGGATGATTTCAGAAAATGGCGCTTTGTGACAGGCACAAGAAAGACCATAGCAGACCTTGCAATGGATCTGGGATTCTTCTTCAAGAAAAAGGACGACCGCTTCGATCACCTCAACATGGTTACAATAATAGATGCAAAGGGCAGGATATACAGACAGGTCTACGGACTCGAGTTCAGGGAGGAAGACATACTCGAACCTTTGGCACAGGCACTCACCACAGACCAGGAAGGAATAAAGCCCCAACCCATAAAGCCCACCGGTCTCATAGACAGGCTTGCACTCCTGTGCTACACCTATGATGAGACCACCGGTACCTATGTGCTGGACTATACACTCCTTATGTCCTTTGTATTAGGTCTTGTAATCCAGGGGGTGATAGTCCTTTTCATCGGTTATGTCTTTTTCGTCTTCAGAAGGCGTGTCCCCAGATAGCCCATCCATCGAGATTATCCTCTCCACCTCCTCCACCACTGCATCAACAATCCTTCTCTCCTCGACCTTTCTCCTTACAACTCCCTTTACATATATAAGCCCCACACCATCGCCACCCACCACAGCCACATCTGCCCTGCCTGCCTCTCCAGGACCATTCACAACACATCCCATCACTGCCACATCCACAGGCCTCTGTACATGGGAGAGCCTTCTTTCCACCTCCTCTGCTATGGACACACAATCAAGCCTTATCCTTCCGCAGGTGGGACATGATATAACATTCACACCCCTCCTCCTCAAACCGAGGGACCTGAGTATCTCCCATCCCACCCTCACCTCCTGGACAGGGTCACCAGTAAGGGATACCCTTATCGTATCGCCTATACCCTCTGCCAGGAGTATGCCTATGCCCACAGATGACCTTACAGTGCCAGAGAAAAGCCCCCCTGCCTCTGTAATACCTATGTGGAAGGGATAGTCCACCTTTTCTGCGAGCATCCTGTAGGCATCGACCGTGGTGGGTACATCCGATGCCTTAAGAGAGACCTTGATATCATAGAACCCCATATCCTCAAGTATGCGTATGTGTCTGATTGCAGACTCAACGAGCGCCTCTGCGGACGGATGCCCGTACCTCAACAGGATATCCTTCTCAAGGGAGCCAGCATTCACCCCGATACGTATGGGCACCTTCCTTGAGGATGCCATCTCCACCACCTGCCTTATCCTCTCTGTGGAGCCTATGTTCCCCGGGTTGAGCCTCAGCCCATCCACACCACCTTCAAGGGCAATGAGTGCAAGCCTGTGGTCAAAGTGTATGTCCGCAATAACAGGTATACCTACTACCCTTTTTATACGCCCTATGGCACGGGCAGAGTCCTCATCAGGCACTGCAACACGTACTATCTCACATCCCCTCTCCTCGAGCCCCCTTATCTGCGATACAGTGGCAGGGATGTCAGCAGTATAGGTCTTGGTCATGGACTGCACACTCACAGGCGCACCACCGCCCACCAGAACATCACCCACCCTTATGGTACGTGTCTTCCTTCTTCTGATCATGGATGTCTACTTCAGGGGTTTCACCCCTGCCCCCATCTCCTGAAATCTGTCTGTATCCTGAGGGAAACCCCTTTTGTAAAAGGGGTTTCCCTCAAACTCCCTTCCCCAAAAC
>WGFF01000273.1 GCA_015492355.1 Deltaproteobacteria bacterium | reverse complement strand
GTTTTATTTCGATTGGGCGGATAGCTCAGTTGGGAGAGCGCAGCCCTTACAAGGCTGAGGTCACAGGTTCGATCCCTGTTCCGCCTACCAGACTCATGGAGGGAATGGGGAAAGCCCTGTGGGCTTGTTTTGAAGGAGGCTTTCCCCTCTTATTTCCCTTTTCTGGAGGGATTGCGGGGCCGTAGTTAAGTTGGTTATAACGCCGGCCTGTCACGCCGGAGGGCGCGGGTTCGAGTCCCGTCGGCCCCGCCAGGGTTTTATAAGGAGGAATCCTGCACCTTGGAGACCTGACACCTCTCCTCCTGAGGTTCCACAGACCCCATCCAAATGTTTAAGACCTTTCCCAGAAGACCTCAGCTTATAATTTTCAGGGAACAGATATGTTGTTCTCATGGAAAGGAATCCCCGGCAGAGATGGTTTCAGGAAGTAACCATCTGAAGCCGGGGGTCTGCGGGAGTTTATCGTTACAAAAAGACACTTCCGTAGAGAGGTGGGATATTCACAAGATGTATCCACTGACCGATAATTTATATCCTCGGATATCTTCCTGTCTTGACAGGGGGGTGTTTTTGCCATAATCTTTACGGAAGTCCCCCAGGGATATCCTCTTCTGCAGTATGGGATACCCTTGGGATCGGTGAACACAAAAGGGGTTCTGCCATCGGACCCTTATTGAGGAGAAGCCCCTTGGAGATACGTTCTGATTTCCTTGTAATAGGCAGTGGTATAGCAGGGCTTACCTTTGCCCTGAAGGCATCGTCCCATGGTACTGTGGCGATAGTAACCAAGAGGTCTATCAGGGAGTCAGCCACCTACTATGCCCAGGGCGGTATAGCGTCTGTGCTGAGTGCAGAGGACTCCTTTGAGTCGCATATAAACGATACCATCAGTGCAGGGGATGGGTTGTGCAAGAGGGAAGTGGTCGAGATGGTGGTAAGGGATGGTCCCACGAGGATAAAGGAGCTCATAGACCTGGGTGTGCGGTTCTCAAGGAGAAGGAATGGCTCCAGTGTGGAACTCGATCTCACAAGGGAGGGGGGACATTCACAGAGAAGGATAGTCCATGCGGATGACCTTACAGGAAAGGCTGTGGAGGAGGCACTTATTGAGGCTATAAGGGCAAGGGAGAATATAAAGGTCTTTGAGAACTACATAGCAATAGACCTTATAACACACTCAAAGTTTGTGGGCAGGATAGATAGGGATGTGGTCTGGGGTGCCTATGTGCTCGACAAATCAACAGGGCTTGTACATACATTCCTTGCCAGGGCAACCATACTCGCAACAGGTGGTGCTGGCAAGGTATATCTCTATACCAGCAATCCCGACATATCCACAGGCGATGGTATAGCCATGGCTTATCGTGTGGGTGCAGAGGTTGCAAACATGGAGTTCATCCAGTTCCATCCAACCTGTCTCTTCCATCCACAGGCAAAGAGGTTTCTTATCTCTGAGGCTCTGAGAGGCGAGGGCGCCATCCTCAGGCTAAAGGACGGTACACCCTTTATGTCGAGGTATCATCCAAAGGGAGACCTTGCACCCAGGGACATCGTGGCAAGGGCGATAGATTTCGAGCTCAAAAAGAGTGGTGATGAATATGTGTATCTTGACATAACGCACAAGCCCTCTGATTTTATCCGTTCTCGCTTCCCGAACATATACAGAAAATGTCTCGAATACGGATACGACATAACAAGGGAGCCCATACCTGTTGTACCTGCAGCACATTATACATGCGGTGGTGTACGTACGGATATGAACGGAAGGACGACCATAAGAAGGCTATACGCAATAGGAGAGACCGCATGTACAGGGCTTCACGGAGCCAACCGCCTTGCGTCCAACTCGCTTCTCGAATCCCTCGTGTTCGCAAACAGGGCTGTTCTGGACGTGGTGGAACTTGTAAAGACAAAGGAAGAGATACCAGCCATACCTCCGTGGGAGCCAGGAGGGGCTGTAAGAAGTGACGAGGCAGTCGTTATAAGCCAGAACTGGGATGAGATAAGGAGATTCATGTGGAACTATGTGGGCATAGTGAGGAGCAACAAGAGGCTTGAAAGGGCAGGGAGAAGGATAGAACTGCTAAAAAGGGAGATAAACGAATACTACTGGGATTTCATAGTAACCTCTGACCTTGTGGAACTGCGAAACATCGCAACTGTTGCAGAACTCATAATACTCTGTGCAGGCAGTAGAAAGGAAAGCAGAGGACTCCACTACAATATCGACCATCCTGAAAAGGACGACGTGAACTTCAAAAAGGATACGGTGCTGAAAAAGGAATGAAGTGTCCATATCCCCTTTCAGGTATCGTCTTTTTCATGGACCTGGAGCCCCGCTGGAGGGGATTGGACGGGAAGGGAAGGAGTAGAGTTTTTCTCTACAAGGCAGGATTCATTTCAGGTGAGATAGACGTTGTTCGAGGTCTCACGCAGGGGGTGTAATTTTATCGTAAAGGTCGTGCCCTTTCCCTCTACACTCTCCACTTCTATTTCACCGCCGTGGTCATGTATTATCCTCGATGTTATGGTAAGACCCAGCCCTGCACCTGTCATCTTAGAGGTTACGAAGGGATAGAATATCTTTCTCAGGTCTTCTCTCTTTATACCAGAGCCTGTATCACTTATCCTTACGATTATGGTCTGATCCTCGGATGGAAGGGTCTCTATCTTTATCTCGCCCTTCCTTTCTATGGCTTCTATCGAGTTCTGGAGGATATTGAATATGGCTATCTTCATGTTCTTGAAGTCGATATTGACAGGTGGTGGATCAGGCATGAGGTCTATCTTTATGTCTATCTCCTTGCCATCTATAAGCTCCCTTACCTCGTCCACAGCCTTTTCAATCACCTCGTTGATATTACCCCTTGATGGGTTGAGATAGAGTATCCATTTGTACTCTGCTATCCTTGCCAGCATTTTTTCCATCCTCTCTACAGAACGGATAATGACACCCATGTAGCTTTTTTTCTTCTCATCCGACTCTATCTCATAGAGCCTTCTGGCTATACCACCGATGGTTGTAAGGGGGTTTCTTATCTCATGGGCTATACCATCCACCATCTCTCCGAGGGCTGCCATCTTTTCTGTATCCCTCAGTCTCCTCTGGAGAGCCCTCATCCTGAGAAGGGATTTTACGCGTGCAGAGAGTTCCTGGAGGCTGTAGGGCTTTACTATGTAGTCCTCAGCCCCGAGCTCTATACCCATAACCTTCTCTTCGACCTGGGTCTTTGCAGTAAGGAGTATGACAGGTATGTATCTCGTTGCCTCACGGGATTTTAAAACCCTCAGTATCTCATACCCATCTATCCTCGGCATCATTATATCCAGTATGATGAGGTCTGGATGAAAGGTGTCTATCTTTTCGAGCACCTCTGTACCGTTGGTCGCCCCCTCTACAGTGTAGCCATCGCTCTGGAGCTTATCCGTAAGCAGGATCAAGCTCTTCCTGTCATCATCTGCAATCAGTATCCTCGGCTTCATTGCAGACCATCTCCCTTATCATCACTCATATAGGCGATGATATCCTCCTTTATCCTTCTGTAAAACAACACCTTCTCCTCATCGCCCATCTCTTCGTATATGGATATGATGTCATCGAGACTGGAGACCACCCTCTTTTTTCTTCCCCCATAGAGATTGACCATGTACACCCTTTCCATCAGAAATACCGCATCATCGAGATATCCTTCCCTGAAATAGATCCATGCCATGCCCTCGAGGTCCTTCGATATCTTTATCGGATCCCCGAGTAGTCTATCTATCCTGTAGGCATTTCTATAGAGGTCCATTGCCTTCTTTGTATCCACCGATGCCTTTATCTCTGCCAGTGCCCTGTAGGAATTGGCAAGTTCCATCTCCAGTCCGTACTTCCTGTTAAACCTCATAGCCTCCTTCAGTGTCTCCATGGCTTCATCTATCTTGCCATTTTTTATATGGATACTCGCCTTTATATTGAGCCCCACACCTATGCTCCTGTGTCCGTGGATTCTATCTATCCTTATGGCTCTTTCTACAAGTTCAAGGGCATCGTCAGTCCTGTCGGTGAGATAGTAGAGCTTTGCAAGGGTAAGGTATATCTCTGATTCCTTTTCAACATCCTTGACCCTGACCGCAAGCCTTGAGGCCTGGTTGAGGTAGTCCTCTGCCATATCGTACTCACCGAGGCTTATATGGACCCTGGAGAGATTTATGAGGTTGGTGAGTTCACCGTCCCTGTTGTCCACACTCCTGTTGAGTTCGAGTGCGGATGTAAATGCCCGTTTTGCTGTGGCGTAGTCCCCCCTCTTTGTCGCCTCTATCCCTGATATATTCATCTCCACTGCACGCATCTCTATATAAGAAGGCTGAGGGGCGTTCCTTCCAGAGCATCCTGCAAGTACCACAAAGACAGAGAAAAGAACCACACCCCATGTGTATCCATACCTCATAAAATCCTCACTCCTCCCTGTAAAGGAAACTGTCCAAGGGAACGAGCCCTGGCTTTTCTGGTGGAGGAAGAATCAGCCTCATGGGCCAGCTCTTCCTTATGCCCTTTATGGTCGATTTGCTCTCCTTCAGCACATCTTCTGTATCCGCAAGAATCCGTGTTATCCTTGGTGTCTCATCCAGAAGAATACCAGTTATCTCCTTCATATTGTCTGCTATTGCCTCTACCTTTTCTGTGACCTCTGGTAATCTTTCCGTTGCCTTTTCTGTCTTCGTTACTATGTTATCGAGTTTGTTCACTACAGGTTTTATATCCTCTGTGACCTCACCCATATTCTTCACAACATGTGATGCCCTGTCCACAACCATCAGTCCCTTTTTGTCCAGCCCCTCTATCAGCTTATGGGTCTCCCTTATCATTAAATCGGCATTC
>WGFF01000272.1 GCA_015492355.1 Deltaproteobacteria bacterium | reverse complement strand
GAAACCCCCAGATCTTCTAAGGTATTTTCCCCTGTCCCCTTTCCCGGAAGACTTTAGATCAAAAGTTTTGGGGAAGGGAGATTGAGGGAAACACCTTTTACAAAAGGGGTTTCCCTCAGGATTTAGTCCGAAAAAGATACCCATTACCTTATATTAAAGCAACTTCCTTGCTGCAGGGGGGTTACCCCTTGAAACCACCAAAAGCCCCTGTCCCAGGGGTAGAGCCACCCCTATTTTTACAAGACCTGCCATTCATTCCCACCCACAGGGTGGGGCATCCTGGCAGAGCTCGTGAATTTTTTAAGCTGGAGTGCCTTACCGATTAATCCACACAGGGCTATGGTCTTTTGTGGGATTTCAGGGGATATAACCCACTGAAGCCCTGCCTTTTAGGTGGGAAGATTCACTCACTGAGGTATCTCTGTACCAGACCTGTAAGCCATTGCCATCCATGAAAAAGTGCTCCATTAAATCCCTTCCCATAGAAGGGGTCATGGAAGACTTCTTCTTATCTTCTTGAGTATCCTCACGAGTTCATCCCTGAGCTCTTCGAGGCGATCCTGTCTTCTCAGTATGTACGCTGGGTGATAGACCGGTATTATTCTGTATCCTTCTGTGGTATTGTACCATCTGCCAGGTATAAAATCCCCATCTGGCAGGAGGGCGCTGAAGGCTGTTCTGCCCACTGCCATTATTATCACCGGATTTACAAGTGCTATCTCCTTTTTGAGAAAAGGGATGAATCTGGCTATCTCGGTTTTGGTTGGTGGGCGTGTCCTTCCACGGGGTGTATCTACCTTTGTCCACACCTTGACAACGTTGGTTATGTATATACTCTCCCTCGGTCTTCTGAGTACCTCTTCAATGAGCGATATAAAGAACCTGCCAGTCCTGCCCACAAAGGGCTTTCCAAGGATGGTCTCCTGCCTCCCTGGTGCCTCTCCTATAATCATGAGATCGCATGGATGTGGTCCCTCGCCAAAGACAGGTGTTTTGTCCTGGAACTCCGGGGTCTTTTTGCATAGAATGGTGATTCCCCTTTTTATCCCTGCCTGTCTCCTACAGCTCACTACTCACCAAAGAGTTTGAGTTCTTCTGCTGACAGTGGTCTCTCCTCTTTTTCAGGTTCTGAAAGATACCTTTCCCTGTAGATGTATCTCTCAAAGAATCTATTGTATGCACTCCAGCTTGTACCTGTGTCCTTTTTCATGATGAATCTCATGCAGTGAACCTTTGCATCGAGATCGTCTATGTAGTAGAGGACCAGTGCTTCGAGGGTCTTGGGTCTCTTGGGTGAGCCAAACTCAAGGTGTCCGTGATGGCTCAAGATCATGTGCTTTATAAGGGTAGAGAGTTTTTCAGGAAAGGCAGGAATGGTTCTTATCTTCTCCTCTATGAGCTCCACCCCCATGTTTATGTGTCCGAGGAGCCTTCCCCTGTCCGTGTATTCAAACACCCCCTTGAAGGATATCTCAAAAATCTTGCCTATGTCATGGAGTATGGCACCTGCAAGGAGGAGGTCTGTATTAAGGTCCTGGTATATGTGTCCAATCGATCTTACAAGCCTGCACATGGATAGTACATGCTCGACAAGACCACCTATATATGGATGGTGCATGGACTTTGCTGCTGGAACGAGTTTGAACCTTTCCCTTATATCCCTGTCCCTGAATATCTCCTGTAAAAGCGCCTTTATGTATCTATCCCTTATGCCATCTATTATCCCCTCGAGCTCAACCATCATCTCCTCAGGGTCTCTTTCTGAAGAGGGCAGATAGTCCTTCAGTGAATACTCACCCTCAGGCACACTCTCTATAAGGGATATATTTATCTGCAATCCTCCCTGATAGGGTACTGCAAAGCCCTTTACCTTCACCACATCGTTCTTGTTAAAATTCTTTGTATGGTGTTCTGCATCCTCCCATACCCTGCCCTCGACCTCACCTGTCGAGTCCATGAGTGTGAGGGTAAGGTATAGCTTGCCAGACCTGCTCATACAGGCATCCTTCCTTGTAACGAGGAAGGTGCTCTCCACCTGATCCTTTTCCTTTATATCCTTGACAAAGGTCTTTTTCACCTCTCCACTCCCTTCCTTGCAAGAAACCATCTCACGTATCTCTCCACACCTGCCTCTATGTTCACCTCTGGTCTGTAGCCAAGGAGTCTCTCTGCCTTGGTCACATCCGCATAGGTGACAGGTACATCCCCTGGGGCAGGATCGAGGTATTTTATCCTTGCCTTCTTGCCGAGCCTATCCTCTATGATGGATATGAGCCTTCGGACCTCCACGGTCTGTGACCCGCCGAGATTTATTATCTCGTAGTTGAAGGGTCTGTATACGGATGTTACAAGCCCATTTATTATGTCGCCTATGTATGTAAAATCCCTCCTTGCAGTACCATCACCGTATACAGGTACCTCTCTGCCCTCCCATATAAGATGGGTGAACTTTTGAACCGCCATCTCTGGTCTACCCCTCTCTCCGTATACAGTAAAGAACCTGAGACACGTGATGGGTATTCCGTATAGATGGGAGTAGGTAAAGCACATAAGCTCCCCTGCCCTCTTTGTTGAGGCATAGGGTGAGACAGGGTATCTTATAGGGTCGTCCTCTGAAAAGGGGATCTTACTGTTTATACCGTATACAGAGGAGGATGAGGCAAAGACAAAATTCTTGATACCTATATCCTTTATAGCCTCAAGGAGATTGAGCGTGCCTTCACAGTTTACCCGCTGGTAGAGTAAAGGCTCTTCTATAGAAGGTCTTACACCTGCCTTTGCTGCAAGATGGCATACCACATCAGGAGGGTCGTCCCTTATTATCCTGAATATACCATCCCTGTCCCTTATATCGAGTTCGTGGAGTTTGAAGTTTTCACTGGACCTATAGCCCCTTATATTCTCCCTTTTGAGGGCGGGGTCGTAGAAATCATCAAAGTTATCTATTACAGTTACACTCTCTCCACGCTCAAGGAGTGCCCCCACAAGGTGTGAACCTATAAATCCAGCTCCACCGGTAACCAGAATCTTCATAGATAAGAAAGAATATCACACAAGAGAGAGGGGGGTCAAGAAGAGGGATGTACGGGACTGAAGCATCCTTCTTTTTTAAGAAAAGGCTTGACAGGGGTCTGGTTAAAAGTTATGATGGGTGTGTAAGATTTTTAAGAAGATATATATTTTTATACTGTTTCTATCTGGTTGGTTAATTGTCGGGCCGTGGAGGACCGAAGCAAGACCTTCCACGGTCTTTTTTATGTCCTGAGAAAGTCTGTAGAAAAAAGGAGGTAAATGGAATGGCAAGGGGTAAGGTAAAGTGGTTCAGCAACACAAAGGGTTTTGGCTTCATCCAGCAGGAATCTGGTGAGGATATCTTTGTACACTACACCGCTATAATAGGTGAGGGATTCAAGACCCTTAAGGAAGGCGAAGAGGTTGAATTCGAGATAATCCAGGGTCCTAAGGGACCTCAGGCATCCAGGGTTGTAAGGGTCTGAGATAACCCTTTCTGGCTCTGTATCGAACCCCTTTCTGCGGTACGGTAGAAGGGGGTTTATTTTTATAATGCTAAACGGCTTGCTTAGATTAGAAGTTTTGGGGAAGGGAGATTGAGGGAAACCCCTTTT
>WGFF01000271.1 GCA_015492355.1 Deltaproteobacteria bacterium | reverse complement strand
TGCGGGCTATCGCCCTTTTCTGGTAAAAAGGTGTTTTCCCCTGCCCCCTTTCCCGGAAGACTTTTAGATTAAAAGTTTTGGGGAAGGGAGTTTGAGGGAAACCCCTTTTACAAAAGGGGTTTCCCTCAGGTTAAGGAACTTCTATAGATACTCAAAAAGATAGTATGGTCTGTTCGATATGGCTGTAAGAGAGAGAATAACATCACCGTTCAGGATAAGGACGGATTTTGTTCCCAAGGGGGATCAGCCCAGGGCGATAAGGGAGCTTGTGGATGGGATAAGGAAGGGTATAAGGCATCAGATACTCCTTGGCGTGACTGGCTCTGGCAAGACCTTTACAATGGCAAAGGTGATAGAGGCTGTGGGAAGACCCACTCTTGTTATAGCGCCCAATAAGACCCTTGCAGCCCAGCTCTTCACAGAGTTCAGGGACCTGTTTCCTGATAATGCGGTGGAGTATTTTGTGTCCTACTATGACTATTATCAACCAGAGGCTTATGTGCCAGAGACAGATACATACATAGAGAAGGATGCATCCATAAATGATGAGATAGACAAACTGCGCCATTCAGCGACACATTCCCTTCTTACCAGGAGGGATGTGATTATAGTGGCTTCTGTCTCGTGCATATACGGTATCGGCTCACCAGAGGACTACGGCTCCATGCATCTGTACGCAGAGAGGGATATGGAGTGCGACAGGGATGCCTTTTTGAGAAGGCTTGTGGAGATGCAATACCAGAGGAATGACTATGACTTTCACAGGGGTAGCTTCAGGGTGAGGGGAGATACTGTGGAGGTCTTCCCTGCACACGAGGGGGATACTGCCCTAAGGTTTGAGTTCTTCGGAGACCTTATAGAGGCCATCTCAGAGATAGACCCCCTGAGGGGAAGGAAGATAAAAAGGGTGGAGAAGGTGGTCATACACCCTGCAAGCCATTTTGTAACATCGAGGGACAATCTGAGGAGGGCGATAGGGTCCATACGTGAGGAACTGAGGGAAAGGCTCAGGGAGCTCAAATCCCGGGGCAAGAACCTTGAGGCACAGAGGCTTGAGAGGAGGACCCTCTTTGATATAGAACTCCTTGAGGAGATGGGCTATTGCCCTGGCATAGAGAACTACTCAAGGCACCTCTCTGGCAGGCTCCCTGGTGAGCCCCCATATACACTCATAGACTACTTCCCTGAGGACTACCTCCTCTTCATAGACGAGAGCCATATTACAGTGCCCCAGCTCAGAGGCATGTACCATGGAGACCGTTCAAGGAAGGAGACACTTGTTGAGTACGGTTTCAGGCTCCCCTCTGCCCTTGATAATCGTCCCCTGAAGTTCGAGGAGTTCGAAAGGAGGGTAAACCAGGTGATATATGTATCCGCAACCCCTGGACCCTATGAATACGAGAAGTCCTCTGGCAGGGTGGTAGAGCAGATAATCCGTCCCACAGGGCTTATGGATCCAGAGGTAGAGATAAGACCTGCGGATAGACAGGTGGATGACCTCCTTGTGGAGATAAGAAGGCGCATAAAGAGGGGAGAAAGGGTACTCGTTACAACCCTTACAAAAAGGATGGCAGAAAACCTCACACAGTACTATGCTGACTTAGGCATAAGGGTGAGGTATCTCCATTCGGATATAGATACCCTGGAGAGGGTGGAGATAATAAGGGACTTAAGGCTCGGAAAGTTCGATGTGCTCGTTGGTATAAATCTCCTGCGGGAAGGACTGGATCTGCCGGAGGTCTCCCTTGTTGCCATATTCGATGCGGACAAGGAGGGTTTTTTGAGATCAGAACGTTCGCTCATACAGACCTTTGGCAGGGCTGCAAGGAACGTGAATGGAAAGGTAATAATGTATGCGGATACCATCACCCCATCCATGAAAAGGGCGGTCGATGAGACCGAGAGAAGGAGAACCCTTCAGGCAGAATACAACAGGAAACACTCCATAACCCCAGAGACCATAAGGAGCAGGATAAAGGATGTATTGCATTCCATATACGAGGCAGATTACTATACAGTGCACGTTGCGGAGGAAAAGCGGGAGGAATACATCCCACCACATGAGATACCTTCCATTGTAAGGTCCCTCAGAAAGGAGATGGAGGAGGCATCGAAAAGGCTTGAGTTTGAAAGGGCTGCGGAACTGCGGGACAGGATAAGGGAACTCGAAAGGATGCAGATAGAGATAGGATAGTTTTCCTGCAATATCAACCACTTATAGTATCCTTCCCCGAAAATCCCTACAGATTTTCAGGTATTGTGCCGATATAAAAAATAGAGATATTGAGGTCTGAATTTTAGAGGTATCCTATGAAGCGTTTTGTGCTCACAGTGATTCTTCTCTCTATGGTACTCTCCACCGATGTAGCCTATGCCATCGGAAGGAAGCACCACAAGGCATTCAACGATCATGGGCTCGTTGCGTGCAAGATAGTCGAGGTCATAGACACACCCGAGTGGATAGCACCATTGATAGTGGTTGTCTATGATTGTGTGAACGATAAGATGGAGTTCTTCCGCTTCCTTACTGTGGATACGGTGTACAATACCGTGGAGGTGGACAGGAACCTTGCAGCCATAGCCGCTGTGTTTGCAGACCCGTCCTCTGATTTCTTTGCCACCATCGGAAGGATACACTTCTTCAAGTCTATCCATCCTGCGGAGCCCTGGCGTTAGGGTGACGCCCTTTTTCCTGCTTGTACCTTTCCTGCAAACGTTATACAATATGTTACCCTCTCTGAAAGTGGTACAGTTGTTCTTAGATTCGGGTGTATATTTGGATGTTTTCGTGGGAGACCTTTTAAAAGTGGTTTTTCCGTAAGGGATAGTCTTTGGGTTCTCCCCCTGGAATCTTTTGACAAAGGGGTATCTTGATATGGCGAAGGGTTTTCTGGAACTCTTAAGGACGGGTCTTATCCTTTTCGATGGTGCAACAGGCACGATGCTCCAGAGGTTAGGGCTTAAGGGAGGCGGTTGTCCTGATGAACTCAATATAAAGGAGCCTTCTATAGTAAGGAAGGTACACAGTGCGTACAGGGAGGCTGGCTCTGCGGTTGTCACGACCAATACATTCGGTGCCAACAGGGTAAAGCTCAGAGAGTATAGCCTTGAGGGCAGGGTAAGGGAGATAAATATGGCAGGGGCAGAGATAGCAAGGTCATGTGGGGATGGTCTTGTTGCAGGTTGCATAGGACCTACAGGCAGGTTTGTTGAACCTGTGGGTGATATGGATTTCGATGAAGCAGTGGATATATTCAGAGAGCAGGCAGAGGCGCTGAAAGAAGGAGGGGTGGACCTTTTCATAATAGAGACGATGATGGATATAAAGGAGATGAGGGCAGCGGTTGTGGCTGTAAAGGAAGAGGGATTGCCTGTCATAGTGACCATGACCTTTGAGGATACCATGCGAAGTATGCTCGGAACACCACCCGATGTGTTCGCCATCGTTGCAGAAGCCCTGGGGGTAGATTGTGTGGGTGTGAACTGCTCCCTCGGGGTGGAGGGCATATACAAGGCTATATCCATCATGAGCAGTAAAACCCGTCTTCCCCTCATTGCACAGCCCAATGCAGGCATACCTGTACTGAAGGACGGCAGGACAGTCTTTCCTTCTACCCCACAGGAGATGGCATCCTTTGTGCCTAAGCTCGTTGAAAAGGGTGTAAGGGTTGTAGGTGGTTGTTGCGGTACAACCCCTGAGCACATAAAAGAGATGGGTGACGCCCTGAGAAGATGCAAGCCCTCGGTAACAGCAGGATATGGAGATGGTGTGACAGGACTTGCGAGTAGGACTGATTACATCCTATTTGGCGGTGGACTCAGACCCGTTGTAATAGGGGAACGGATAAATCCCACAGGCAGGAAACTCCTCGCCCAGGAGATAAGGGAGGGCAGAACCTCCCTTATAAGAAAGGAGGCGAAGGAGCAGGCTAAAAACGGTGCACATGCACTCGATGTGAATGTGGGTCTGCCAGATGTGGATGAGCCAGGTGTAATGAAGAGGGCTATATTTGCCATAAACGAGAATACAGCCCTGCCTGTTGTCATAGATTCGTCTAATAACACTGCCATAGAGGCAGGGCTCAAGGCAGTGGATGGCAAGGCACTTGTAAACTCTGTAAGCGGTGAAGAGAGGAGGCTTTCTGGACTGCTACCCATTGTAAGAAAGTACGGCGGTGCTGTAATCGGGCTTACACTCGATGAGAAGGGCATACCAGAGGATGCAGAGGGAAGGGTAAGGGTGGCAGAAAGGATAGTAAAGAGGGCTACAGACATGGGGATAAGAAAGGAGGATGTTATAATAGACTGTCTCGCCATGACAGTGAGTACCGATGAGAGGAGTGCCATTGAGACCCTCAAAGCCATAAGGCTTGTAAAGAGGCATCTCAACGTGCCTACAATCCTCGGCATAAGTAACGTATCCTTCGGGCTTCCGCAGAGGACAAGGATAAACTCAGCCTTCCTGGCTATGGCAATAGAGGCAGGGCTCGACTGTGCCATTATCAATCCCAATAACGAGATGGTGATGGATATGTACTACTCCTCCCTTGTCCTTACTGGTAAGGATGCAAGGGCAGGTAGTTACATAAAGAGGTTCAAAAAGGAGCCCTCCAGGGAGACAGAGGAGAGGGAGGTGAGGAAGGAAGAGGTAAAGGATATCGGAGAAAGGATAAAGAATGCGGTTGTGGAGGGTGACGAGGAGAACATAGTAGGGCTTGTCGAGCAGGCACTCGGTGAGGGCTGGGACCCCTTGAGGATAAGTAACGAGGCTCTCATCCCCGGGCTTGAACGGGTGGGTGAACTCTTTGCATCCAATGTCTACTTCCTGCCCCAGGTAATCCTCTCCGCTGGTACGATGAAGCGGGCCTTCGACAGGCTCAAAAGGGAATTCAAGGGCAGAAGGGGACCCCTTCTTGGAAAGGTCCTCATGGCAACGGTAGAAGGGGATATCCACGATATAGGAAAGAACATAGTCATAACACTCCTTGAAAATCACGGTTTTGAGGTAATAGACCTCGGCAAGAACGTCCCTGCCCAGAGGATAGTGGAGGAGGCAGAGCGGTATGATGTGGATGTGGTGGGGCTTTCTGCCCTCATGACGACCACTGTCATGGAGATGGATAACGTTATAAAGAGATTGAAAGAAAGAAAGATCAGGGCAAAGACCGTTGTGGGTGGAGCGGTGGTTACAGAGGAGTTTGCAAAGCGGATAGGGGCAGATGAGTATGGGGGAGAGGCTGTGGAGGCAGTGGAGAAGATTAAAAGACTCATGGGTGTGGGAAGTTCTCTGCGGTGAGAACTCTTCAACATAACCCCTTCCAGAACAGTTCTGCCTGTGGGTATGTGAGAAACCACAGGTATCGGTTCTCCAATGGTCTTTCCCTGAAATCCTTAGCCCCGGTTATGCAGGATACCTTTTAACCTGAGGGAAACCCCTTTTGTAAAAGGGGTTTCCCTCAAACTCCCTTCCCCAAAACTTCTAATCTTCTGTATGGACTCGATGAGGTACAGGGTTTCCATAGGAGGGCTTGTGTACGGCGGAAAGGGCATGGGGAGGATCGACGGAAAGGTGATATTCGTACCCCTTACAGCCCCTGGTGATGAGGTGATGGTAGAGGTTACAAGGGAGCGCAAGGACTTCCTTGAAGGGGCCCTGGTGGATATCATAGAGCCATCCTCCCTTCGCAGGGAACCTGTGTGTGAGGTGTTCGGTACATGCGGGGGATGCAACCTCCAGCATATCCACTACAACGCACAGGTTGAAGCGAAAAGGAGGATGTTCGAGGATACGCTGAGAAGGATAGGCGGTATGGAGGGTCTTGCCCTCGAAGATTTCATCCCTTCGGAGAAGGAACTCTTCTATCGTACCAGGGTGCGTTTCTGGGTCGATGGGAGGAGATGGGGATTTTACAGGAGCGGTTCTCACAGGGTCGTGGATATAGAGGGTTGTCCCCTTGTGGAGCCTGTCATAGACAGGACATTCAGGCAGCTTAAGGATTCTATCCGCAACAGACACAGAGGGCTTTACAGTGTAGAGATGGGTATGAGCCCTGAGGACGGAAGGGTGGTGGTATCGTTCCATGTCTCGTGCGGAGATGGTTTCGACTGGGAGGGTGTTGTGAGGGACATAGAGGAGATAAAGGGGTTTGAAGTCTGGCTCCATGGAAAGGAGAGGATACACAGATGGGGTGAGAGGAGCCTCGGGTACACTGCCTGTGGATTGAGGTTCGGCTTTACCCTCGGGGCTTTTTCCCAGGTAAATCATGGACAGAACATAAATCTTATAAAGAAGGTCCTGGACTATGGTGCCTTCAGGGGCAGGGAGACTGTCCTGGACCTGTTCTCTGGTATTGGCAACCTTACACTACCCTGTGCGGTGGTGGCAGGTGGTGTGGTTGGCGTGGAGGAGTGCCCTGAGGCAGTTGAGCTCGCCATAAAGAACGCATCCATGAACGGACTCAGGGATGTGGATTTCGTCTGCACTGAGGTATCCTCCTATCTCAAGGGACTTAAAGACCTTGAAAACAAAAAATTGGATGTGGTAATATTAGACCCACCAAGGTGTGGGGGTCTGGATGCGGTAAGGCTTCTATGCGGGCTCGAGCCAGAAAGGATAATCTATGTTTCGTGCAGTCCTCCTACCTTAGCACGGGACCTTGCATATCTTGTTAAGCACGGCTATAGGGTTTTCAACACCTGTATCATTGACATGTTTCCCCAGACACACCATATCGAGAGTGTTGTGGGACTTACCCACAGGAGTCTGTGACGATGAAGGAACTTCCGATAATAAAAAGGCTCGAAGAGGAGTTGAAAAAGGTTGAAAAGGAGCTGAGGGTAGACCTTCCACGTGAGCTCCAGAGGGCTGCATCCCACGGAGACTTCAGGGAGAATGCAGAATACGAGGCTGCAAAACAGAGACAATCCTTCCTCCAGGCAAGGGTTCAGCATCTCAAAGCCCGTATAAACTCCCTTGCCAATCTAAAACTCGAGGATATACCCAGGGATTCTGTTGCCTTCGGCTCAAAGGTCTATCTCAGAGAGATAAATACAGGGGATGAAGTGGTCTATGAACTCGTGACACCAGAGGAGGTCGATCCAAGGAATGGAAAGATATCCGTAAGCTCACCCATTGGCAGGGCTCTGCTTAACAGGGAGGTGGGCGAAGAGGTGCAGATAAATCTGCCATCAGGTGTGAAGGAATACGAGGTTATGGATATAAAGACCCTGCACGATCTTCTACTGGAGGATGAAAATCCGCAGGGATAACCCTGTAAGACAGGGCGATGTTTTTTGTAAGGGGTACTATGGGAGAAGGTACATTCGAGGGGTAGCCTCCTTGGGGGGTTATAACGTAACATCAGGTTAACATGGACAGGGCTTTCTCTGGAAGGCTTCCCAGTAAGGATGCCAGCAGTCCTGGTACCATCACGATAAAGAGGGGGAGGAAGTCTTGATCTTTCAAAAAACAATCCTATCAACAAGAAAGGAGGTCCCTTGTCTACCCTTATACTATTAGCGGTAGTCATAATCGTTGTCTTATGGGCTATAGGAGCCTACAACGGGCTTTCCACCCTGGCAACCCAGGTGGAGCGGGCATGGGATAAGGTTGATGGAGAACTCAAAAGAAGGCACGAGGTGGTCGACAATTTCATCACCATACTCAAAGATAAGGGAGTCGAGGGTGAGCCCATCAACAGGCTCATGGACGCACGGAAAAGGGCTGTGAACGCAGGCACTATAAGTGAGAAGGAGTTTGAGGAGAGAGAACTCTCAGAGGCTCTCAAGATTGCCTATGGGACTATAGATGGCAATCCCGAATTGAGGGATAGTGAAGAGATAAGGCGTATTCGGGAGGAGATAGAGGCTGTTGAAAACCGTGTGGGCTTTACAAGCCAGTTCTACAACGACCTTGCCACAAAGTTCAACACCAAACAATCCATCTTCCCAACCCTTGTTATAGCCAGAGCCCTTGGATTCAGCAGGGTGGATGGCTTCATGGTGGAACAGGAAAAGGAGGCGAGTGAGGGAAGAGAAGAAGAATCGGGTCTTGGGGAGAAGAAGGAAGAGGTACTGGAATCTGCCAGCCCAGGGGAGAAGTCCACAGAAGGCGAGAAGACCGATGTGGCTGGAGGGGAATCCACAGGCACAGAGACCCAGGAGACCGTTGGATCCACAGGGCAGGACTCTGATGAGGACTGAGGAATTAGACCATGAGCAGGGGTTTTCTATTTGCCATACTCACCTCTCTTATATGGGGTCTTGCACCTGCCTTTGAGAAGATAGGGCTCCACGGCAGGATAGACCCTTACATCGGTGTTGTAATAAGGACCATACCCATAGTTATAACAGGTTTTGCAGGGCTTGTTGTGATGGGAAGGATCGAAGAGATGGCACAGGTGGAGCTGAGGAACGTGGTCTTTCTGTGCATAGGGGGGCTTCTTGCAGGCTTTCTGGGGCAGGTAGCCTTCTATTCCGCACTCAAGAACGCTGAGGCATCCGTTGTTGTACCCCTTGCAGCAACATATCCACTCGTTGCACTACTTGTATCTGTCATGTTCCTTGGAGAGGCATTCACATGGCAGAGGCTTGTGGGTGTGGTGTTTGTGGTGAGTGGGGTCATACTTCTCAAATAGTCTATACCCCCAAGACCACCTGGCGAGGACGGGTCTTTTCGATTCGTCATACTTCTCAAATAGTCTATGCCCAGCCTTGGAGTTCTGTCCTGAACTCCATCACCTTCATTATATCCCTTCTTGAGAGTATCCCCACAAGCCTTCCTCCCTCCACCACAGGGAATCTACCCACACCCATACTGCTCATACGTGTAAGCGCATCTATCACAGTATCCTCTGGAGAGAGCACATTCTCGGTAGTGAGCCCCTCCATCACATCCCTTACAAGTGTTGACTGCCATCTGTCCCGCTCTATGGACCTTACATTATTGAGGCTCAACATGCCGACCACCCTTCCATTGTCCACAACAGGGAAGCTTACGAAATGATAGTTGAAGAAGTAATCCTCCACTGCCCTTGAGAGTGACAGACTGCCATCTATGGTAACCACGTTTTTTGTCATCACATCCCTTACCCGTATTCCTTCGAGGGTCCTTTTTATGATGAGCTGACGATAGCTTCCCTCTGCTGCCTGCTGGAGGAACACACCTATGAGCACTGACCACAGTCCACCTGTAAAGTTGCCCACAAGTATCTGAAGAAAGCCCGTTACGATGAGAAATATGGCAAAGCCCTTTCCTATCTGGCTTGCAACACGGGTTGCCCTGTTTATATCCCCGGTGGAGTACCACCATATAGCCCTGAGCACCCTGCCCCCATCGAGTGGGAAGCCGGGTATCATGTTGAACACGAGGAGTACGATATTGATGGTAACGAGAAAACCCGCTATGGCATAGGGAACAGGATAGAGTTCCGCATCTATCAGAGCCCTTATGAGCCAGAACCCTATGGCAAGTGCCCCGCTTGCCAGTGGACCTGCAAGGGCTATCTTGAGCTCCACAATGGCATCATCAGGTTCTTTCGTCAGGTTTGCCACCCCACCGAAGATAAAGAGGGTTATCTCCTGGATACTCAGTCCGAGCCTGTTGGCGGTATAAGAATGGGAGAGTTCGTGTATGAGTACACATACAAATAGAAGGAGGGACGAAATAGTACCCATGAGAAGATACATACCCGCACCGAGTCCCGGACTATGGAATGGAAAGTATCCGTAGGCAAGGCTCCAGGCAAACAGTACGAATACTATGAACCATGTATAATCGAGGGATATCTGGATACCCAGTATCCTGAATAGCTTTATTCCACCAGCCATGGTATGGTCAAAATCTTCGTTTTAGTACCTCAAGGGGAGAGCCTTTGTAAGGAGCCTGAACCACACAGGTCTCTTAAAACCCCGTTTGCAAGAACATTGGGATTGAAGCCATCTCAAGCAAACCCGGGAAGACTCCCGGGAGATGCCAGAACGCCACGCCCTGTAGGCAGGGTTTTTACATGACCCATCTCCCCTTCAGATTCTACCAGAAGAATATACCCCCCGCAACCGGACTTGAAACCACAAGGATTGACTGCTATTGTTTCTGTTATAACCTTATTTAAGAGAAGGTAATGGG
>WGFF01000270.1 GCA_015492355.1 Deltaproteobacteria bacterium | reverse complement strand
TCCCATGAGGCAAAAAGGATAGTGCTCCATCCTGCCAGCACTGGTCCACCCGGGTATTCCCGTGCGGATGATACGGGTATATTCGAAAACGATCTCCTACGTATAAGTGTGAGATATCTGGATAGGAAACACCTGCCGGTAAGTTCTCCTCTCCTTGACAGACTCGCTGATGAGGGATACGTGGTCTTTGCTATGGAGATCATGAACAAGTCCAGTAGACGTGTTATCTTCAATCCTGTCCACACCGCCATGATGGACAATGCCATGGGATATAAAAAACCGCTCGATTATACCGCCCTCTATCTTATGGCAAGGGATACATGGAAGGACACGGGTAGGGTGCTCTCTCCCATAAAGAACCTGTACTATGACCTCTCCACCACTGTGAACCCCGAAGACAGGGTCAAAAAGATGCTCATCTTTCCCCCGCCTGATGCAGGGAGTACGAGACTGTCCCTCGTTATAAAAGAACTCTACATCGGTACCGAGACCATGGACCTTATAATACCTTTCAGGATAATCCCTGCGGGGGATTGAGTGCAGGGCTGGGCTTCCTGTGGCTATTCGAGTATATCCTTGGTCCTGTCTATCTTCTCTTTCAGTCTGTCCACAGATTCCTTTGCCTGTTCTGAATAGGACTCCAGTGTCTCGCCTGCCTCCTCTGTGAATCTACCGAGTTTCTTTATGTACTCACCACCGCCGTAGAGGATGAAAATGATAAATGAGATAATACCTATGATGATCCCGAGTAAAAACCTCTTCATACCCAGCTCCTTGTTAGTGCTTTTTTGTTATAGCAACGGATGCCCTATCCTTCAAAGCGAGGGCTATCCTGTAGACCTCTGTCTTTGGCATCTCGAACTCCCCTGCCATAGCCCTTACAATCTCCCTGACGGGAAGCCCCTCCCTAAGGAGACGTTCTATCTCCACTTCGAGCTCCCCTCTATGCCTTTTTCTTCTCTCTGTCCTGAAGACGATGGTTACCTCTCCCTTTATCTCCCTCTTTTCCATATCCTCAAGGAGGGTCTTAGCCCTGCCCCTTATGACCTCTTCATGGAGTTTTGTAAGTTCACGAAGTACCGTGACCTCAACATCACCGAGCAGGTCTACCATACAGCGTATCGTATCGATCAGTCTCCTGGGGGACTCGTACACCACAAAGGTGGATTCTGTATCCCTGAGTTCAAGGAAGAATCTCCTTTTCCTGCCCTTTGAGGGTGGTACGAAGCCGAGGAATGTGAACCTGTCTGTGGGCAGTCCCGCAATACTCAGTGCGGATATGATGGCAGATGGTCCTGGTATGGTGGTTACTGGTATACTGTTCTCAATGGCAAGCCTTACAAGCCTGTAGCCTGGATCAGATATACCTGGTGTGCCCGCATCTGTCAGGAGGGCTATATCCATACCCTCATTGAGTCTCTCTATGAGCATGGGTGCCCTTTTCGGTTCGTTGTGTTCAAAGTAGCTCACAAGGGGCTTGTGTATACCATAGTGGGAGAGGAGTCTCTTTGTGAGTCTCGTATCCTCTGCTGCGATAAGGTCTACCTCCTTCAGTACCCGTAATGCCCTCAGTGTAATATCCTCCATGTTACCTATGGGTGTGGCAACGACATAAAGTGTTCCCTTTGACCCATCCCGGTTCACCTTCAGCCCCTTTTATTTTCTCCTCTCAAAATTGAACGCAGAGAGGGCGGTCATGGACACAAAGAATATGCTCACCATTATGATGTCCACATACAGGGGGAATTCCGCACCGAAGACACCCTCCACAGGAAGAAGCACATGCTTGAAGGAATCCACACCATAACACAGCGGGTTTACATAGGCTATCCATCTTAAGGGATCTGGCAGAGACCCCACAGGATAGAGTGCACCGCTTAAAAAGAACATTGGGAGGACTATGAAGTTCATTATCACGTTGAACCCCTCAAGGGATGTGAGAAAGGAAGCAACCAAGAGTCCGAATGCAGTGATGGCAAAGGAGACAAGGGTCATGAACACCATCATGTAGAGTATCCTTTCGGGGTCTATACGTATGCCAACTGCCGGTGCTACTGCGAGAAGGGCTGTCCCCTGGAATACAGAAAGGGAGGTACCGCTCAGAAGCTTCCCCATGACTATCGTTACCCTGGAGACAGGTGATACAAGCATCTCACGCATGAACCCGAATTCTCTGTCCCATACGACCGATATGGTGGAGAAGATGGAACTGAAGAGTATGGTCATGCCCACTATTCCAGGGAGTATGAATTGTATATAGTCGATTCCCCCTGATGACTGCACTATCCTTGTAAAACCTGCCCCCACTATGAAGAGCCACAGAAGGGGTCTCAATATGGTAACAACGAGCCGTCCCCTCTGGCGGAAGAACCTCTTGAATTCACGTAACACTATAACATAAATTGCCTTGTAAGAGAACATCCCTCTGCTTGAGAACACTTAATTTCCTGTATTACCTGTATCCCTTATGTGTTTCCCTGTAAGGTGGATGAATACATCCTCGAGGGTTGGCTTTTTGAGATTCACCGCAACAATACCTGTTGAGAGTGCCTCAAAGAGTCTGGGTATGAACTTCTCACCACCTTCTACCAAGAGGGCGAGCCCTGGTTCCACCTTCCTTACCTTTATACGGAACTTTTCCTCTATCTCCTTTTGTGCCCTATCGTCATCTGTTGTCCTCACGTATATGGTATCACCCCTTATGGTCCTTTTAAGGTCATCAGGCCTTGCACAGGCTATGATGTGTCCGCCGTCTATAATCGCTATCCTGTCACACACCTCTGCCTCTTCCATGTAGTGGGTGGTCATGAATACGGTGTTACCTTCCTTTTCCTTTAGTTTCATTATAAAGTCCCACACGCTGGACCTTGTCTGTGGATCGAGCCCCAGGGTCGGTTCGTCCAGGAAGAGTACCTTTGGTCTGTGGATGAGACCCCTTGCCAGCTCAAGCCTCCTTTTCATACCGCCTGAGAAGGTCTTGACAAGGTCTTCCCTTCTATCACTCAGTCCAACTGTCTCCAGCATCTCATCTATCCTCTCCTCAGTAACCCTCTTTCCCATGTTGTACATGTAACAGTGGAACTTCAGATTCTCATATGCCGTAAGTTCGTTATCGAGTGTTATCTCCTGAAACACAAGCCCTATGGATGAACGTACCCTGTGGGGCTGGGTGATGCAGTCATAGCCATCCACAAAGGCATAGCCTGAATCAGGCATGAGGAGTGTACAGAGGATGTTTATGGTGGTTGTCTTGCCTGCGCCGTTGGGTCCGAGAAAACCAAAGGTCTCACCTTCCTTTACATCGAAGCTTACACCCCTGACTGCCTCTTTGCCATTGTAACTCTTTACGAGATTTTCTACACGGATTATAGCCATCTTATTGTCTCTGGTAATGACCCACCAACTCGTACCTGAATGGAGGACCAAGGTCCTGCAGGGAACCTTCCTTTCAAAAGGACGATAGCCCTGAGGCTCTCCCCTGCCCCCTTTCCCAAAAAACCTTAGACCAGAAGTTTTGGGGAAGGGAGTTTGAGGGAAACACCTTTTACAAAAGGGGTTTTCCTCAGGATAAGGTACCCCTTGCCTTATATTATAATAACCCCTCCATGGTAAACCCTGGGGGTTTCAGGGGGTGTACCTCCTGAAGAGACCCCCCTTTTTCAATCCATCATCCCGCTGAGCAGGGGATAGAGCATCCCTGCTATTATAGCACAGGCAGGCAGTGTGAGTATCCATGCGTAGAGTATCTTTTTCCCTATTCCCCATCTTACTGCGGAGAGCCTTCTTGTGGCACCAACACCCATGATACAGGATGTTATAACATGGGTGGTACTTACTGGTGCACCCATGCTTGCTGCACCGAGGAGTGTTATGGAGGCTGCGCTTTCTGCGGCAAAACCGTGCACGGGCTGGATCTTGGAGAGTTTCAACCCGAGGGTCCTTATGACCCGCCATCCACCAAAGGCTGTGCCTGCTCCCATGGTGATGGCACATATAGTCATGACCCACAGGGGTACGTCCATGGTCTCCAGATACCCCCTGCTTACAAGGGCCATGGTTATGATACCCATCACCTTCTGGGCATCGTTGGTACCATGACTCAGCGCCATGAAGCTTACGGATATGATCTGGAGTTTACCGAATATGGCATTGACCCTTCCAGGGGACCTGGTCTTGAATAGGTGCATGAGCATGACCATTATGATGAATCCAGCCACAAGACCCACAAGGGGAGATATTAAGAGTGCGGTAAGCACCTTGTATATACCCTTGGCCTTCAAGACCGAGAACCCCTTTGAGGAGACCACAGCCCCCACGAGTCCGCCTATGAGGGAGTGGGAACCACTTATCGGCATACCTACAACAGTCATGAGGAACGTCCACAGGAAGGCAGAGAGCATGGCGCTCAGTACGACCACATCCGATACCATCCTTGGGTCCACCATGCCACTGCCGATGGTCTTTGCCACCCTGGTGGATAGATAGGCACCAACAAAGTTAAGAACCGCAGCAAGCAGGACGGCACTCAGGGGAGAGAGCACCCTCGTTGAAACAACCGTTGCAATGGCATTGGCAGCATCGTTCCAGCCATTGGCAAAATCGAACATGAGGGCAACGATTACAATAAGCACGATGAGTTCGAAGGACTCTGTCATCCTCCTCCCCCTTGTTGTTGCATCTCATGCAATCCCTTCATGATGGCTTACATTCAGGCGTGTTTTACGATAATGGCTTCGAGGATGTTTGCAACGTCCTCGAATCTGTCGATGGTCTCTTCAAGGGTCTCGTAGAGTTCCTTCCATTTTATAAGACTGAAGGGGTCTTTCTCCATATCAAAGAGCCCTGCGATGGCAGACCTTACTATCCTGTCAGCATCGTTCTCAAGGCTGTTGAGCTCGATACAGATATGGTGGATGGTCTTGTCGAGCTTTTCAAGATAGGATATAGCCCTTACCGTCTCTTCGGCAGACCTGTAGATAATCTCTGCAAGCTCCTTTACAGGGGCAGGTGAGTCCTTGAGTTTGTACATGTAGTACTTGCATCCCACTGCATCGAGCAGGTCCATGATATCGTCCAGCCCGCATATAAGGGCGTGTATGTCCTCCCTGTCAAAGGGTGTTACAAAGGTCTGGTTCAGCATCTTGACAGTATCGTGGGTTATCCTGTCGCCCTCATGTTCGAGGTCCTTCATGCGATCTACCCTCTCCTCGGTGCCACCCTCTTCGACCATCTCCTTTAGAACCCTCGCACCATTGAGGATATTGTTTGCAGCCATATCGAACAGTTCAAAGAAGTTCTCATTCCTCGGTATGAATCTGAACATACTCTCCTCCTTATATGGATTGAAGGAAGTATAATACTAAGACCCCTGTCTGCAAGGTGGAGTTTTTTTCCTTAAGGTAATGTGTCATCGAATCGGACCTGAACTTTTGTTGTGGGGGAAACCCTGCGGGCTATCGCCTTTTCTGGTAAAAAGGTGTTTTCCCCTGTCCCCTTTCCCAGAAAACTTTTAGATTAAAAGTTTTGGGGAAGGGAGTTTGAGGGAAACCCCTTTTAC
>WGFF01000269.1 GCA_015492355.1 Deltaproteobacteria bacterium | reverse complement strand
GGTGTTTCCCTCAAACTCCCTTCCCCAAAACTTCTAATCTAAAATTCAGATCCGATTTGATGACCCATTATCTATATTTATCATATTCGATTACTTCCTTTATAGCCCTGATTATACTATCCGAATCAGGGTAATATGCCTTCTCCAGGACATGGCTTGCAGGTGTTGGTGTATCAGGGAGTGTGACCCTTCTTATGGGTGCCCTGAGGAACGGGAGCGCCCCTTCTGTTACCTCTGCACAGACCTCACTCGATATACCGCACATCCTGTGCCCTGTATCTGCGATAACGAGCCTTCCTGTCTTCTTAAGGGAGTTAAAGATAATCTCCCTGTCCAGGGGTTTCAATGTGCGCAGGTCCACCACCTCCACACCTATGCCTTCCCCTTCGAGCCTTCTTGCTGCCTTCATCGCCTCGTAGACCATAAACGATACCGCAACAACGGTTACATCCTCTCCTTCCTTTCTCACGATACCCTTTCCAATGGGCACTGTGTAGAATCCCTCTGGCACATATCCTATCTGTTCGAAGAGCCAGCGATGCTCTATGAATATAACCGGGTTCTTATCCTCTATACTCGCTATCAAAAGCCCCTTTGCATCATAGGGGGTGGTTGGCATGACCACCTTGAGTCCTGGTATGTGTACAAAGAGTGCCTGGAGGCTCTGGGAGTGCTGTGCTGCAGAGCCCCAGCCCCTGCCTATGATACTCCTTACAACCAGAGGCACACTCACCCTGCCACCGAACATGTAATACCACTTTGCCGCATGGTTTATAATCTGATCCATTGACATGGGCAAAAAATCTACCCTCATGTGTACAAAGACAGGCTTCATTCCAGCAATGGCAGCCCCTATGGCAACGCCTGTCATGCCATTCTCTGCAATCGGTATATCAAAGACCCTGTGGGGACCAAAGCGCTTGTGCAGGTCGAGGGTGGTACCGAATGTACCCCCGGGGTCATCTATACCCTCGCCCATAACAAATACCCTCTCGTCCCTTTCAAGCATCACTGCAAGGGCTTCCCTTATTGCCTCACGATACGTAAGCCCGCGCAGTCCCTTGGAGGCTATCTCCTTTGCCCTTTCAAACTCCTCCTTATCCAGATATACCTTTGTCCAGGGCATACTGTCCTCTATTCCTCACAGTAGACATCATCAAAGACCTCTTCCTCACGAGGCTCCGGGGCAGACCTTCCATAGGCTATGGCATCATCGAGTTCCACAGCGAGCTCCTCTTTCATCTTTTCTATCCCTTCCCTTGTTATACAGCGGTTATTGACGATAAAGTCCTCGAAATTTTTTAAAGGACATCTCTTCATCCATTCATCGAGTTCTTCCTTTGGACGGCATCCCTTCTCGAAATCCTCTTCCGGTCCCACATGCCCTCTCCATCTGTAGGTCCTGCATTCTATAAAAGAAGGTCCCCTGCCAGCCCTTGCCCGTTCTACAGCCTTCTTTGCCTCCTCGTACACAGAGAGTACATTGTTACCATCCACCTGTACACATGGCATACCGTATCCTTCCACCCTCTTTACTATATCAGGATCGGGCTGTCTCTGTGAGATGGGCGAATTGGTGGCATAAAAGTTGTTCTCACAGACGAACACAACCGGCAGTCTTTTGAGGACTGCAAAATTGAGGCTCTCAAAGAATGTACCCTCTTCAGAGGCGCCATCCCCGAAGAACGCCACACTCACCCTGCCATCTCGCATCAATGTAGAGGCAAGCGCAGTACCCACAGCAATGGGTATACCACCACCTACGATGGCAGAGGTGCCGAGGATACCGTTTTCAGGGTCTACCATGTGCATCGAGCCACCCTTGCCCTTACAGTAGCCTGTTTTCTTCCCGTAAAACTCTGCCATCATGAGCCTGAAGTCACTGCCCTTGGCTATGCAGTGACCGTGGTTCCTGTGGGTGGAAAAGATATAATCCTCCTTGTTGAGATTCACACACACACCCGCTGCCACTGCCTCCTGCCCGATGTACAGATGAACAGGACACCTCATATCCTGTACAGGATAGACCTCTATTATCTTCTCCTCGAACATCCTTATCTTCAACATGGTGTGATAGAGCCTCAAAAGTAACTCCCGCGGATAGGGAAAGACCCTGTCATCCTCTCTGTAGTCGTATCTTACACTCATCTCTCTTTTACCAAAGGGGGAGTTTTTACGAAAACCTCCTCCCCCTCAACCCTCCTTTCAAAGACCCGAAATATCTCTCAGATGAAGTTTACATGCTCAGAAGGATGCCTGAGCTCCCAGAGATAGCGGTTTATCTCATCCATCCTGCAATTGACCCTGCAGTTACTCGTATCGAGCTCGTTTTCAACCCATCTAAGAGATCTAAGCCTCCTTTCGCCCTCCCATATCTCTTTGAACGTGTTTTCGTATATGTTACCGTAGAGGAATCTTTCATCCCCGAGATAGGCACTACATCCCCACACACAGCCACCAGCATCTATGTATGCCCAGAAAGGAAGGGCAAGACATCTCTCGTAGTTCCTCCTTCCATCGTCCCATTTTTTCATGGTCCGTTCACGGAATATGACCTGGAAGTCAGCGCTGTTGAATCTCCTGAGTTCCTCACCGAGGTGAAGGTAATCGCTGTACCTAAAATCCTTGTACAGGGTTGTATGGCTCAGGTGGTGCTGTGAGTAGGGCTTAACAACAAGGTAGTCCACACCTATAGCACGTGCCCTCTCCGCAAGTGTGGTAACCTCTCCACAGTTTTCTGGAAGAAGGACTATCTGCATACCGATGGTACAGGGGATGTTGTTCTGCCTTTTGAACCTCACTGCCTCTGCAATGTTGTGTATCACACGATCGAAGTCCTCTGGATTGCACCTGTGTATACGCGAGTACGTCTCTGGTGTTCCTCCATTGATACTTACCTTTATCCATGTAACAGAGCGGAGTATACGTCTTGAAAGTCCCGGGGTAAGGACAACACCGTTCGTTGTTATGGCAACGTCTATGCCCACATCCTTTGTATGGTTGATAATCTCTGCTATATCCTTATGGAGGAGTGGCTCCCCCTCACCTGCGAACATAACGCTTCTAACACCGAGTCCTGCCATCTCCCTGAGTCTATCCATGAGGACGGTCTTATCAAGAAACCTGTGCTGATAACCCATGTAATCGAGTGCACAGTATGTACATCTGTGATTGCATGTACCCGCGGTGGCGATCTCTGTGTAGATGGGATATATGAGCCTTCCAGAGAGCCACGCACTTACCCTGTCCACATGGTATATGAGTTTATGGCTATCTATGCGGTATTTGTCCATAAAAACCCCTTTATTTTAGTATAGCAGATATAAACTCGAGAAGTTCAAATTTTTCCACCGATTTTTTGTTGCATATTATCTGCACAGCCAGTGCACCCACTGCATTGCCTATGAAGGAGATGAGTTCAAGGGGCATCTTACCTGTATAACATGGCGCTGTAAAGGCAAAAAAGGCATCTCCAGCACCGACCGTATCCACCACCTTATGGGAAAACACAGGTGTCCTGTTTATGTTG
>WGFF01000268.1 GCA_015492355.1 Deltaproteobacteria bacterium | reverse complement strand
GTCAGATGTGTATAAGAGACAGGAGGACAATCTGAGGACGGTAGAGGCGTTCAGGCTCATGGGTGTGGAGATAGAGAAGACAGATACCACCTCCCTGCTTATAAGGGGGAAGGGCTTGTACGGGCTCAGAGAGCCCGGCGATGTGATAGATGCTGGAAATTCTGGTACGACAGCGAGGCTCCTTACGGGGCTTCTCTCCCCCCAGTCATTTTTTGCGGTCATAACCGGGGACGATTCCCTGAGGACGAGACCGATGAAGAGGGTGGTTGAGCCCCTTGCAGAGATGGGTGCGCATATCCATGGAAGGGACAGGGGAAGGTATCTGCCATTAGCCATATCAGGGAGTGCCCTTAAAGGCATATATTTTAGGTCGCCCATACCGAGTGCACAGGTAAAGTCATCCATACTCCTTGCGGGTCTTTACGCGGATGGCACCACAGTGGTAGAGGAACCACTCAGGAGCAGGGACCATACAGAGAGGATGCTCGGTGTATTCGGTGTCAGTGTCACTGTGGTGGGAAGGAGGGTGGGTGTGAAGAAGGCAAAATCCCTCAGGGGATGTACGGTGGAGGTACCAGGGGATATATCGTCCGCTTCCTTTCTCATGGTAGGGGCTATAATAACACCCGATTCAGAACTCCTTATAAGGAATGTGGGGCTCAATCCAACGAGGACAGGTGTTATAACTATCCTCAAGAGGATGGGGGCGGATATACGGATTATGAACGAGGAAGACAGGGGCGAGCCCTGTGGGGATGTGGCGGTGAGGAGTTCTCCCCTCAGGGGTATAGAGATAACCCATGAGGAGATTACCTCTGCCATTGATGAGTTTCCTGTGATATGTGTTGCAGGGGCATTCGCAGAGGGGAGAACAAGGATAAGTGGTGCGGGTGAACTCAGGGTGAAGGAGAGTGACAGGATAACCGCTATGGCAGAGGGCTTGAGGGCTATCGGTGTGGATGCAAAGGAGATGGACGATGGTATAGAGATTCAGGGTGTGGGATGTGTGGATGGTGTATGTGGATGGGTGAAGGGTGGAAGGGTAAGGAGCCATGGAGACCACAGGATTGCCATGGCTATGGCTGTTGCGGGCTTGAGGGCAGAGGAGGGTGTGACCATTGAGGGTGCTGAATGTGTGGATGTGTCCTTTCCTGATTTTTTCGATATCCTTTCCAGGGTGAGGATATGAGGTCCCCAAAGAGGCGTCCTGTTGTAGCCATAGATGGTCCGAGCGGAGTAGGTAAGACAACTGTGAGCAGGCTCGTTGCAAGAAGACTCAGTCTTTCGTACATAGACACAGGGGCTATGTACAGGGCTGTGGCACTCCGTGCGGAAGATGATGGTATAGACCTTACAAGCGACAGCGAGCTTGAAAGATTCTGCAAGAGGGTGGATGTCTGTTTCGATACTGAAAGTGGTAGGATCTTTGTGGATGGAGAGGACTATACAGACAGGATACGCTCTCCCCGTGCAGGTGAACTTGCATCAATGGTCTCTGCAAGAAAACCTGTAAGGGAGTTTCTTGTGGGGGTGCAGAGGGAGGCTGGAAAGAATGGCGGGGTGGTGATGGAAGGGAGGGATATAGGCACAGTGGTCTTCCCTGATGCAGAGGTTAAATTCTTTCTCGATGCCTCTCCTTCTGAGAGGACAAGGAGGAGATACCTTGAGCTTGCAGGAAAGAACCCCTCCATACGTCTTGAGGACGTGGAAAGGGAGATGGAGGAGAGGGACAGGAGGGATACCAGCAGGGATATATCCCCTCTCAGGAGGGCAGGGGATGCCATATATATAGACACAACAGGGCTCACCATCGAGGAGGTTGTAGAAAGGATCGTCAATACGGTAAAGGAGAGACCGGGATATGGAGATATATGTTGCTAAGACAGCGGGCTTTTGTTTCGGTGTGAAGAGGGCTATAAACCTTGCCACGAGCTCTACAAAGGAAGGAGGCAATATATATACCCTTGGTTCCATCATACATAATCCACAGGTGGTAAAGGAGCTTGAGGATATAGGCATCCATGCAAAGGATTCTATTGATGATGTGGATGAGGGTACACTTATCATAAGGTCCCATGGTGCTAAGTATGAGGATTTTGAGAAGGCAAAGGAAAAGGGGCTCAGGATTGTCGATGCGACCTGTCCATTTGTGAAGAAGGCTCAGGAGCTCGTCTCCCGTCTGACAGAGGAGGGCTACCATGTTATAGTGGTTGGGGAGAGGGAGCATCCAGAGGTAAAGGGACTTGTAAGCTACGGGGCAGAGGATATAAGGGTTGTGGAGTCCCCTGAGGAGTTGAAGGATATGCCGAGGAGGAGAAAGATAGGTATTGTCGCCCAGACCACCATCTCCATGGAGAAGTTCGAGGCGGTGGTGGGATTCTGTCTGAGGAAGGCAGGGGAGATAAAGATATTCAACACCATATGTAATGCAACTACCATAAGGCAGAAAGAGAGTGTTGAACTTGCAAGGAGGGTGGATTGTGTGATAGTGGTTGGAGGCAGGAACAGCGCAAACACAAGGAGGCTTGCGGAGATATGCAGGTCAATACAGCCGAGGACATATCATATAGAGGTACCTGAGGAGATAGACCCGGCGTGGTTTGAGGATACAGAGGCTCTGGCTATCACTGCCGGGGCATCCACCCCTCACTGGCTCATAGAGAAGGTGGTAAGTGAAATCAACTCCCTGTGTTCAAAATGATTTGCACTTTAAAACTCCCTGTGGTATATCTTGGTGATATATACAAAACATAAAAATTTCGGGAGGATAAGTTGTTAATGACGGAGAGAGAGGGAAATTCACCCACAGCTGACACCCCGGAGACCGAGTTCGAGAGGCTTTTTGAAAAGAGCCTCAAGGAGCCTCACGAGGGTGAACTGGTGAAAGGACAGGTGGTCCAGATTACCCAGGACTCTGTAATAGTGGACATCGGGTACAAGTCCGAGGGGGTTATACCCCTTAAAGAATTTCTTGATAAAGAGGGTAAACACACAGTTAAGGTGGGTGATGAGGTCTCTGCCCTTGTGGTCGGTAGGGACGATGAGAATACCTTTGTCACCCTCTCCAAGACAAAGGCAGACCAGCTCAAGGTCTGGGACGTGGTTATAAAGACCTACGAGAAGGGTGGCACTGTAGAGGGTGTTATAAGCCAGCGCATAAAGGGTGGATTCTTCGTGGATATAAGCGGGCTCAGGGCATTCCTTCCAGGGTCTCAGGTCGATCTCAAACCTGTAAAGAACCCCGATAGCCTTGTGGGTGAGAGGTTTCAGTTCAAGATTCTTAGCTACAACAGGCGGAGAAACAACGTGATAGTGTCCAGGCGTGCCATACTCGAAGAGGAGAGGGAAAGACTCAGGAAAGAAACCCTCGGGAAGATAAAAGAGGGTTGTATACTCGACGGCACCATAAAGAATATTACAGACTACGGTGCCTTTGTGGATCTCGGTGGTGTGGATGGGCTCATATACCTTACAGACCTCTCGTGGGGTAAGATATCCCATCCCTCCCAGGTGGTCAGGATAGGGGACAGGGTCAAGGTAAAGGTTCTCAAGTTCAACAAGGAGGAGTGCAAGATATCCCTCGGACTCAAGCAGACCAGGCCAGATCCGTGGCACAGTGCTGTGGAAAGGTACCCTGTTGGAAAGAAGGTGAGGGGAAGGGTCGTTAATATAACGGACTACGGTGCCTTTGTTGAGCTCGAGGAAGGTATAGAGGGGCTGATACATATCTCTGAGATGTCCTGGACGAAGATAAGGCATCCGTCCCAGAAGCTCAGGGTGGGTGACGAGGTGGAGGTGATGGTGCTCGAGGTGGACGCACCCAACAAAAGGATGTCCCTGGGGCTCAAGCAGGTTGAGCCAAATCCATGGGACAATATAGAGGAGAGGTATCCAGCGGGTACAAGGATAAAGGGTGTGGTCAAGAATATAACCGACTTTGGTATCTTCGTCGGTATAGAAGAGGGCATAGATGGGCTTGTACATATCTCTGATCTGTCGTGGAAGAAGGTCAAGCATCCCTCTGACCTTTACAGAAAGGGGCAGGAGGTCGAGGCTGTGGTGGTCAACATAGACAGTGCCAGCAGACGTTTCTCGCTGAGCACAAAACTCCTTGAGCGAAATCCCTGGGAGGGGGTTGGCGATAGGTACAAGCCAGGCATGATAGTGGAAGGGAGGGTCACAAGTATTGCGGATTTTGGTGCCTTTGTGGAGATAGAGGATGGGCTTGAGGGGCTTGTCCATGTATCCGAGCTCAACAGGGGAAGGAAGCGTGGTACAGAGATAAAGGCGGGTGATGTGGTTGAGGTGGAGGTGCTGAACGTGGACCCTGAGGAGAAGAAGATAGGTCTGAGTATCAGGGGGATAAAGAAGGCACACCAGGAAGGAAAGGACACCGTAGAGGACGAAAGGGAAAAAGAGGGTGAGATGAGCTCATGAGGTTCGATGCATTGAGGAATCTCCTTACAGCCCTCGGGGCACTTTTTGTCATTCTTCTTTTACTTTCCTTCATTCTCGTCTTCTCTACGAGTGGTATAGACTTTTCCGACAAGGTGGCGGTTGTAAAGATAGAGGGGCTTATAACCGATCCTACACACATAAACAGGCAGATAAAGGAACTGGCAGAGAGGGATGATGTAAAGGCGGTTGTACTGAGGATAGATTCCCCGGGTGGTGGGGTCGGTCCATCACAGGAGATATACAGAGAGGTCAGGAGACTGCGGGATTCAAAGAAGGTTGTCGCATCCATGGGGGCTGTTGCTGCATCAGGGGGGTATTATATCGCTGTTGCAGCACACAAGATAGTGGCGAACCCTGGCACCATTACAGGCAGTATAGGTGTTATAGCCGAGTTTGTGAACATGGAGGAACTCTTCTCGAAGATAGGTCTCAAGGGGTATGTCATAAAGACCGGAAGATTCAAGGATACGGGTTCTCCTTTCAGGGACATGGATAAGGAGGAACGCAATCTCATCCAGGGTGTACTCGATGACGTGCACGATCAGTTCATAGATGCTGTTGCAGAGGGACGGAACATGGAAAGGGAAGAGGTTGTGAGGCTTGCGGACGGGAGGATATTCTCTGGCAGGCAGGCAAAGGCAAAGGGGCTGGTGGATTACATCGGTAATCTTTCCGATGCCATTGAACTTGGTGCAGAGCTTGCCGGTATCGAGGGGAAACCACACGTTATATATCCCGAGAGAGAGACCATGGGACTGTGGAGGGAGATAGTGGATAGTGCGGTGCAGGGTATTGTGAGGGGGCTTTACTCGGGTGTGCGGTTTATGTATCTCCTGCAAAGACCCGTATCGTAATCTTTTCAAGGAGGAGGTAGGATGACAAAGAGTGAACTTATCGAGGCAGTTTCTTCCAAGGTAAAGAATTTTTCAAGGAGGGACGTTGAGATTATAGTCGATACCATGTTCAAGAGCATGTCCGAAAGCCTCAGAAAAGGAGAGAAGGTGGAGATACGTGGGTTCGGCAGTTTTAAGGTAAAGGAACGTGATGGCAGGCAGGGGCGCAATCCCAAATCAGGTGAGGGTATATACATCGCACCCAAAAGGATACCCTTTTTTAAGGCTGGAAAAGAACTCAAGGAGAGAATCAACAAGACATCATGAAGCGCTTATGGGCTCCCTGGCGGATGGAGTACATAGAGGATGAAAAGATCGGGGAGTGTATATTCTGTTCCGCACTGGAAAAGACACCTGAGGAGGGATTGGTCCTTTTCTGTGGCAATGTATCCATGGTAGTGCTCAACAAATACCCTTACAACAATGGACATCTCCTTGTTGCCCCCAAAAGACATGTTGCAGAACTCGAAGACCTGACCCCTGAGGAATCCATAGACCTGTTTAGACTCCTGAGACATTCGACCATGGTGCTTAAAAGGGCTGTGGAGCCGGATGGTTTCAATATAGGGCTCAATCTTGGAGAGACCGCTGGAGCAGGCGTTCCCGGACATATCCACTTCCATATCGTGCCACGCTGGCAGGGGGATGTGAACTTCATGCCTGTACTGGCAGATGTTAAGGTCATGCCTGAACATCTCTCAAACACCTTTCAAAGGCTCAAATCCTATTTCGAAAAGATACAGTAAAAGGCTCCCCGCCCTTAGGGCGGGGCTCTATATCTTCAGGGGGTTTTGC
>WGFF01000267.1 GCA_015492355.1 Deltaproteobacteria bacterium | reverse complement strand
GGAGATGTGTATAAGAGACAGGGTTAGCCTAATTGGTAAGGCACCGGTCTTGAAAACCGGCGGGCTTGCGCCCTTGGGGGTTCGAGTCCCTCACCCTCCGCCAGGGCTTGAATCTGTGTGGGGGAGGCTATTTACAGGAGGGTCTTTCCCTCTTATAACTACATTCCATGGAAGATAAACATCTCAATGTGGTCTTCGTCTCTTCTGAGGCTGTACCCTTTGCCAAGACAGGTGGGCTTGCGGATGTCTCTGGTACCCTTCCAGTTGCACTCAAAAAGGTTTCCTGCAAGGTAACACTCTTTCTTCCCTTCTACAGGCAGGTACTTTCTGGGGGGTTCGAGATAGAGCCGACAGGTCTTGAGGTATCGGTACCCTTAGGCAGAAGGGAACTCAGGGCAGAGATTATGAGGGCTTCGAGTAACGATCTGCCGGTCTATCTCATAAAGAGGGATGAGTTCTTCGACAGGTCATACCTTTACGGCACACCCGAGGGTGATTACTTCGACAACCTCGAACGGTTCACCCTCTTTTCAAGGGCTGTGGTCGAGGCGATAAAGACAAGGGGTTTTAAGCCCCATATAATCCACTGTAACGACTGGCAGACAGGTCTCATACCCGCATATCTCAAGGATGTATACAGGGACGATCCCTTCTTCACCACCACCGCCACTGTCTTTACCATACACAACATAGCCTATCAGGGCATATTCCCGCCCTTCCTGTTCGAGCTTACCGGGCTCAACGGCAGGGTGTTCACACCAGAGGGCATGGAGTTCTGGGGGAACATAAACCTCCTTAAGGCAGGTATAGTGTTCTCGGATATAGTAACCACTGTGAGCTCGGGCTACAGCAAGGAGATACAGACCCCTGAATACGGGTACGGACTCGATGGGGTGTTGCGGGCAAGGAGAAAGGACCTCCACGGTGTGGTCAATGGTGTGGATTACAGTGAATGGGACCCTGAAAAGGACGGATTGATCCGTGCCAATTACTCTGAAAAGGACCTCACAGGTAAAAGGCTCTGCAAGGAGGACCTCCTTGAGGAGTTCGATCTCAGGATAGACCTGGAGGTTCCCCTCATCGGCATCATCTCGAGGCTTGCAGACCAGAAGGGCATGGATATACTTTCAGAGGCGATGGAAGAATTGATGAGCCTTGACCTTGCGATGGTTGTCCTCGGTACAGGGGACAGGAGGTATCAGGACCTCTTCGAGGGGTTATCGAGGCGATGGCATGGAAAACTCGGCGTGAAGATAACCTTTGACAACCGCCTTGCCCACAAGATAGAGGCAGGGTGCGATATGATACTCATGCCATCGAGGTATGAGCCCTGTGGACTCAATCAGATATACAGCCTCAAATACGGCACAGTACCCATTGTAAGGGCAACAGGCGGGCTCGATGATACAATAGAGGACTACAGGGATGGACACGGAACGGGTTTTAAGTTCAGGGATTATACAGCCAGCGCCCTTGTTGCAAAGGTAAAGGAGGCTCTCTCTGTCTACAGGGACAAAAGACAATGGACAGCACTCCAGAGGAGGGGTATGAAAAAGGATTTTTCATGGGAGAACTCCGCAAGAAGATACAAGGACCTTTACAACCTCGCCCTCGAAAAGAGACTGCACAAAAGTTGACCACATCCTGCCCTAAAAAAATCCACATACACCCTTCAAGAGCCCTTCAAAAGCCCTGTTTTATGTATGGCATTGAAATTGCAGAAATCGTCCTTCCATGAGGACCGTTGCCATAATAGAGGACGACCCATCCGAGAGGCTTGTGCTCAGGGGTTTTGTGGAGGACATGGGCTTTGATGTTGTTGCAGAGGGAAGTGACGGGAGTGAAGCCCTTGAGATATGCAGAAAATACTCGCCTGATCTTGTAATCATGGATGTGGGGATGCCCCGTAAGGACGGCATAGAGGCGACAAGGGATATAAACAGGGATTGTCCCACCCCGGTCATACTCCTTACCGCAAGGGACGACGAGGAGACTATAAGGCGTGCGGTTGAATCAGGGGTCATGGCGTACCTTGTAAAG
>WGFF01000266.1 GCA_015492355.1 Deltaproteobacteria bacterium | reverse complement strand
GTCCGCACTGACCGATGAAGAGCAAGGGTGGAGAGCCTGAGAGATGGGTCATGTCCATCTGCCCCTACTGTGGTGTGGGATGCGGTGTGGAGGTGGGTGTAAGGGATGGAAGGATTATGAAGGTAAAGGGCATGAGGGGAAACCCTGCCAATCTTGGAGAACTCTGCCACCTCGGGATGGCGCTTAAGGATATGCCAGAGAAGGAAAGACTCCTTTATCCCATGATAAGGAAGGATGGGGTTTTGAGGAGGGCTTCATTCAAGGAGGCGATAGATACGGTGGCAGAGAGACTCATGGAGACTATCTCTATGTATGGTCCCGACTCTGTTGCCATGTACATAAGTGCATCGGAATACATAGAGGAATACTACGTGTACAACAAGTTCATGAAGGGATGCATAGGTACCAACAACATAGATTCGAGTGCCAGGCTATGCTGGGCAAGTGGTGTAATGGGTATTGTGGGTGCCTTTGGACAGGACTCCCCTCCATGTACATACGGGGATATAGAACTGGCTGATATGTTCTTCATAACAGGCTACAACATGGTGGTATCCAAGCCTGTACTCTCCAGGCGTATTGCAAGGACAAAGAGAAAAAACAGAGCCACCATCGTGGTTGTCGACCCCAGGAGGACACCCACTGCAAGGATGGCGGATATCCACCTGAGGATAAGACCAGGAACAGACATCCTTCTCCATAACGGTCTTGCCCGTGTGATGATGGATGAAGGGCTCATAGACGAGGACGAGGCAAGGGGGCTTGTCCACAACTATGACGAATTCAGGGCTCATATCGAGAAGGTGGACATGGATGGTGTGGCGATGACAACAGGACTCGATGTGGAGGAAATTGAAAGGACTGCCAGAGCCATTGCCAGGGCAGAAAGGGTACTCTTCCTGTGGGGACAGGGGCTCAATCAGTCAACTACAGGTACAGGAAAGGTATCCACACTTCTAAATATCGCCTTCGTTACAGGCAATATCGGAAGACCTGGCTGTGGCCCCCTTGCTGTGACAGGACAGACAGATGCCATGGGCTTGAGAGAGGTGGGAGCGCTGCCCCATCTCCTTCCTGGGTTCAGAAAGGTCACGGACGAAGAGCACAGAAAGGAGGTTGCCAGTATATGGGGGATAGCCCCTGAAAGGATAAGTAAAAGCAGAGGCAAGACCTTTCCAGCCATCCTCGAAGCCATAGACAAGGGTGAGATAAGGGCGCTCTGGATAATACATTCCAATCCCCTCTCCACATTCCCTGATACAGGCTGGATAAAAAGGGTGCTCGAAGGGATAGACTTTCTTGTAGTGCAGGACTGCTATCATCCCACAGAAACCACATCCCTTGCCCATGTGCTTCTGCCAGGGAGTCAGTGGCTCGAAAAGGAAGGCTGTATGACCAACTCCACAAGGGGACTCAACCTGGTGGAGAAGGCACTCCCCCCACCCGGTGATGCAAGGCCAGACCTTGAGATAGTAATGGCAGTGGCAAGGAGAATGGGATACACAGGGGAGTTCTGGTACAGAAATACGGAGGATATCTTTGAGGAGTACAAGACCCTCACACGGGGAAGACCCAATGACATAACAGGTGTCTCATACAGGCGGTTGAGGAAGGAGAGGTCCCTGCAATGGCCCATTCCAGACCCTGCACACAGGGGTACAGAGAGGAGATTCACTGACAGAAGATTCCCTGAAGGAAGACTCTTTCTCGGTATACATGGCCACACCCCTCCCCGTGAGTCTCCTGACAGCGACTATCCGCTCCTTCTCATCACAGGTGTAATACCATTCCACTTCCATTCAGGCACAAGAACAGGAAGGATGAAGTTAAGCCTGCCAGTTCGTGAGCCCTTCGTACAGATACATCCAGTTGATGCTGTAAGATACGGTGTGACAGATGGGGAGTATGTAGAGGTTGCATCCAGAAGAGGTACACTCAGGCTCAGGGCAGTGGTAACAGAGGATGTGATGGAGGGTACGGTCTTCATACCCTATCACTTCGGCTACCTCACAGGCTGGAACAAGGCTGTAAACATGCTTACCATAAGGGCTTATGACGATGTATCAGCCCAGCCCGAGTTCAAGGCGTGTGCTGTAAGGATCAGGGGATGTTAGGTTTGTAAGGGGAAGCCTTTTGCTCTACCGTCAAACCACCAGGGTTCT
>WGFF01000265.1 GCA_015492355.1 Deltaproteobacteria bacterium | reverse complement strand
GATTAGAAGTTTTGGGGAAGGGAGATTGAGGGAAACCCCTTTTACAAAAGGTTTTTCCCTCACAAAAAGGTACCCATTACCTGTACAAACACCGGGGTTTCAGGGGTAAAACCTCCCCTGAAGTCATGCCTTGATCTCCTTTTTTGAGTTTTCGAGTTCCTTCAGTTCCTCATCCAGGTCGAAGAGCCTTCTTGTAACGTCTATATAGAGGTCTCCTTCTACCTTGTTTGCCTCCTTTTTGAGATGTGTAAGGGGGTTGTGGAGTATCTTGTTTACTATGGCTGATGTCATTGCATCGAGTATTTCCACATCCTTCTGTGAGAGGTTTTTGAGTCCTGCGAGTGCCTTCTTGAGCTCACCTTTCCTTATGTTCTCGCACCTCTTCCTCAGGGCTATTATGGTTGGCACCACATCGAGGGATTTGACCCATCTGTAGAATCTATCTATCTCCTCCTCTATTATGCGTTCTGCCTCCCTTGCCTCCTTCTGTCTCTCCCTGAGATTCGCCTCCACCACACCCCTGAGGTCGTCTATATCGTACACATAGGCATTGTCTATATTGTTCACAAGGGGATCGACGTTCCTTGGTACCGAGATATCTATGAAGAACATCGACTTGTTTTTCCTCTCCCTCAGTACCTCACGTATCTGGTCTTCCTTTATTATGAACCGTGGTGATGCAGTGGATGTTATGACTATATCCACATCCTTCAGATAGTGGACGAATTCCCTGAACATTATGGGTGTTCCGTTGAACGATCTTGCCAGCTCCTCTGCCTTCTCGTATGTCCTGTTTGCTATGATAATCTCCCTTACACCGTTGGAGAGGAGATGTTTTGCAGCCAGTTCTGCCATCTCACCTGCACCGACGAGCATCACAGCCTTGTCCGAGAGGTTTGCAAATATCTTTCTTGCAAGTTCTACCGCTGCAAAACTTATGGATACAGCCTGAGAGCCTATCCTGGTCTCTGTCCGTATTCTTTTGGCTACCTGGAATGCCTTGTGGAATAGTTTATTAATGATAACGCCTGCTGTGTTGTGATGGACCGCATAACTGTATGCCTCCTTTACCTGTCCGAGTATCTGCGGTTCTCCCATGACCATTGAATCGAGGCTCGATGAGACCCTGAAGAGGTGTCTTACCGCATCCTCGCACATATGTACGTAGAGATACTCATCGAGTTCCTCAAGGGGGATTCTGTGATAATCAGAGAGGAATCTCTTTATCTCCCACACCCCCCTCTCTGTATCACCACTAACACCTATGACCTCCACCCTGTTGCAGGTGGAAAGTATCACACCCTCTTTTATCTCCTCGGAGGAGATAAGCCTTCTGAGGGGCTCTCCTATGGTCTGGGAAGGGAAGGAGAGTTTTTCCCTTATCTCCACAGGTGCACTGTTATGGTTAAGCCCCACTATAATGAGGTTCATACCACTTCCCCCTTACTCTATGAATCCATGTCCTGCCCCTGATACAAGGTTTATGACGATAAAAGAGCCTATGAGTACGCAGAATGCCACCCCTGAGAATATGGCAGCCTTCCTTCCCCTCCAGCCCGATGTCAGTCTGCCATGGAGCAGTACAGCGTACATGAGCCATGTTATGAGCGACCATATCTGTCTTGGCTTCCATAGCCAGTAACTGCCAAGGGTGTATTCAGACCATATAGCACCTGTTATTATCGCAAGGGTGAGGAGG
Source organism: Deltaproteobacteria bacterium (assembly GCA_015492355.1). GTDB lineage: Bacteria > Desulfobacterota > GWC2-55-46 > GWC2-55-46 > S146-73 > S146-73. Next base: position 4,103 of record WGFF01000265.1, on the reverse strand, counting down.
GGAAATCCATACTGAAGACACTTGTAGTTCATCTCATCGAGTATATCGAGGGCGGGCAGGACGAAGTACAGTCCTCCCACCTTGTGGTCCTTGAGGTAATGTTCCTGGAGAAGATACATTATACCAAAGAGAAATGCCAGGGTGAAAAAGGCATTCCCCAGAAAGGCAAGTATTATGTGTACAGGTAGCCAGTAACTTTCGAGTACAGGTGCAAGGGGGATTATCTTCCTCGGGAGCAGGGATGCGGTTATGAGAAGGAGTAGCACAAAGGGGGTGACGAACGCACCGAGGATGGAAAGCCTGTATCTGTAGAGCATGACTATATACAGAGCCATCACAATCCACCCGAAAAAGGTGAGGGATTCGTGAAGACTCGTTGCTGGTGTCCTCCCTGCCTCAAACCACCTGCTTATTATGGTAAATGTATGAAAGGCAAAACCGACGAGGAGTATCTTTCTTGCGGTATTTACCGTTGCATCCCTATGGGATATAAGATACCAGGTGTACACTATGGTAGTAACGAAATATATGGCAGAGGTTATGTAGAAGAATATCTGATTCACCTTTTGTGCAACCTTTCATCGAATGACCCGCAGGGGAAGGGTTCGGACTGGGTATCCCCTCATGGAGGGGTCTCTCCCAGAACCTCATCGATGAACTCATCCACCCTGTCCCATGCCCCCTGTTTTATCCATTCCAGCAGGGGAGAGTCTATTAAGTTCCTGATAATCTTATCCTTTTTACCACGTTTTATGCCTTCTTTCAACAACTTCTGCCTTATCGATCCAAGGAGTTCTACAAACTCCCCGTATCCCTCTGGTATCATCTCCTCGATCCTTCGCCTCAATGTGGCGGTAAGGAGGGGACACATGCCTGATGTGGATACCGCAACCACAAGCCTTCCCCTTCTTACTACCCCTGGTACTATGAAGTTAGAACCCTCTGGAGAGTCGACGATATTGACGAGTATCCCCCTCCTTGAAGCCTCTCTCTGGACGGAGAGGTTTGTATCCTTTGAGGATGTGGCACCTATGACAAGGAATACACCATCGAGGTCTTGCCCACGGAAACCCCTCTGGATGTGATGGATGGCTCTATCCTTAACCAGGGTTTTCAGCCCCCTGGTAATCCTCGGGCTTATGACAGTAACCTGTGCACCTGCTGAAAGGAGCCCTATGACCTTTCTCTCCGCAACGCCACCACCTCCAACAACCACACATCTCTTGCCATCGAGCTCAATAAAAAGAGGATAGTATCCCATACCTCCATGATAATCCATTTCATGGGATTATAGAAATATTTTTGTACGAGCGGGCATGGTCCCTTAACTATGGAAGAGGGGATAGTTCAGGGGTGTTTTGAGGCTTGGGATGGCTGAGTCAGAAATAGGAAAGGGCAGGGGGTTTCTCGGAGAAACACGCCCTGCCCCTTCCAGACCGGCGGCCCTTGCTGATGCAGGGGGGAGGTTTGCTTTTTTGAGAGGTATGGCCGCCTTAGGGTCCGATAATATTTCTACCATAAAAAACATTAAAGGTGGATTAAAAAATTACCCCATAGGTCTCTTTTTGTGTAACCCATTGATTTATTTAATAAAAAAATCCCATTACATTCCCAGGGAGGAGAGGGTGTCTTCTATCTCGTCCCTGGTGATACCCTCTATCCTTATCCTCTTATTTTTTGAACCTGTGCCGTAAGTGATTGAAATAGAAGTCTTTTTTACGCCAAAAAGGTCAGAGAGGAACTCAACCAGTTCTCTGTTTGCCCTGCCCCTGTGTGGTGGTGACTTAAGGGAGATGCGGAGCACCCCACCATTGAGGTTTATCCCCTGTCTTGATACCCCTGGCTGGATGCGTACGTTCATATACACACCATCCTCTGTGTCCACCACAAAGGGGTATCTGTCCTTAGCGGTCAATGGGGGTTACCTTTGGGGGAAGAGGGTGAGCTTATCAGAGCCCTTGTCCTCATCGGATTCTTCGTTCATGGATAGTATGCCGGTGTGGTAGTCCAGGATAGATTTTATCGACGAGACGAGTTCTGCCTTCTGTTTCCTGAGCTGTACTATATCGTCCTGTATCCTCTCGCATCTCTCCCGTGCGTGCCTTACTATCTCCTCTGCCTGATTCTTCGCCTCTATTATTATGAGTTCTGCCTCCTTGCGTGCATTCTCCTTGAGGTCTTCCACCATCTTCTGTGCGGTTGTTATGGTCTCCTTGAGTATGGATTCCCTCTCCTCGAACTCGGATAGCCTCTCACAGGTACGCTTGAGTTTTTCCTCCAGTCTGTGCACCTTCTTGCTCGCCTCTTCGAGTGCCTCTGCGCAGAGGTCCTTGAAAGCCTCCACCTCCTGGATGTCGTAGCCAAAGAGCCTTTTCTTCAGCTGGTGTTCCCTTATCTCCATGGGTGTAATCCTCATAGGGCACCTCCTGTCTTTATCTGCCAGGCAAGGTCTTTAAGGGTTGTTACAAGGAATAGTTTTATGAATATTATAGCCAGTATTACCACAATGGGCGAGATATCTATCCCGCCCATGAAGGGAAGTCTCTTTCTCACCTCATAGAGCACCGGTTCTGTCGCACTGTAGAGGAACCTCACTATGGGATTGTAGGGGTCAGGGTTCACCCACGAGATAAGTGCCCGTATTATCACGATCCACATGTATATGGTGAGACCTATATCGAGTATCTGGGCTATAGCATCAAGAAGATTGGCAAGAATGAACACCTTTTCCTCCCTATCTGTATAAATATACCACAGAAACTAATTTGTGCCAGAGAGTTCTTTTGCCCTTGCGGTTGCTGCCCGCACTGCCTCCTTTACCACCTGCTTGAATCCCCCCCCATCGAGTCTCTTCAATCCCTCTATGGTTGTACCCCCTGGTGATGTGACCATGTCTATGAGTTCCTTGAAGTCCTTTTTGCTCTCCATGGCGAGCCTGACCGCCCCGAGGGTAGTCTGGAGCGAGAGGAGTCTACTTATCTCTTCAGGGAGTCCACCCTCCAGCCCAGCCTCAAAGAGCCCCTCCATGAACATGAACACATAGGCAGGTCCACTCCCGCTCAGACCTGTAACAAGGTCCATGAGGGACTCATCCTCCACCACTACCACCCTGCCCACTGTATCGAATATAGCCCTTGCTGTATCCACCCCTTTTCTGCCAGCACCAGGACCTGGAAAGATGGCGGTCATGCCTTCGAGAACCGTTGCGGATATGTTCGGCATGGCCCTTACAAGGGGGACAGCCCTGCCGATGAGACCGAGTATGGTGGAGGTGGTGGTACCCGCCACGGTGGAGATTACAAGCTTCTGGGTGTCCATCTCCTCTGATACCTCCCCGAGAAGGGATGGTACATCCACAGGCTTTACGGTTATAAACACGATGTCAGCATCCCTGCAAGCCTCGTAGTTCTTGCTGTATATCTTTATCTCGTATTCCTCTGCCAGCTGGAGGAGCCTGTCTTTGAGCCTGTCACTCGCTATAATCTGCCCCGGGCTTACCCTGCCAGATCTTACAAGCCCCTTTATAAGGGAGCCTGCCATATTACCCGCACCAAGGAAACATATCCTCTTGCCCTCAAGCATACAGTTCTCCTTGAGTTCATAGGATAAACCCTTGAAATAAAAGGGTTCTATCCCACCCATCCTTTCACAAAGGACCTTGATCTAAAGTGGATTCCATGGGGTGTAACCCCTTTATCATCTCTTCTTCCGTGGACCGAAGATGGCTGTTCCCACCCTTACCATGGTTGCGCCCTCTTCTATTGCGATATCGAAGTCGTTGGACATGCCCATGGAGAGGTCTTTGAGGAAGATTCCTGGTATACGCTCCCTGTTTATGCCCTCTGCTATCCTTCTGAGGGTTATGAAGTATGGTCTGGACATCTCAGGGTCGTCGAAAAGTGGCGGTATAGCCATGAGTCCCCTTAATCTGAGGTTCTCAAGCCGGGCTATCTCCCTTACGAGATTCAGAACACCCCCGGGTTCTATACCTGTCTTTGTCTTCTCGCCCGCTATGTTGACCTCTATGAGAACATCTATGGGCTTCTGTGCCCTTTTATTTATGAGGCGTGCCAGTTCCACCGAGTCTACACTGTGTATTACAT
>WGFF01000264.1 GCA_015492355.1 Deltaproteobacteria bacterium | reverse complement strand
CGTCAGGAGGCAGCCAAGCGTAGGGCAAAGGCTTCAAAAAAGGCTGCAAAAAAGGCACAGCAATAAAAGACCTATCAAACCCTTCCTTCAAGGAGGCTTTCGACCACATCCGGGTTTGCAAGGGTTGATACATCGCCGAGTTCTTCTACATGCCCGCAGGCTATCTTTCTTAAAATCCTACGCATTATCTTTCCGCTTCTTGTCTTTGGCAATCCCTCTGCAAACTGGATCTTATCGGGTCTTGCAATGGGGCTTATCTCCTTTTTTACATGATCTTCGAGTGCCTTTCTGAGGTCATCAGACGGGGATAGCCCTTCCCTGAGCACCACAAAGGCGTATATCCCCTCTCCCTTTATCTCATGGGGATAGCCCACCACAGCTGCCTCTGACACACTGGGGTGTGCAACAAGGGCACTCTCTATCTCTGCGGTACCAAGCCTGTGCCCTGATACGTTCAGTACATCGTCTATCCTCCCCATGAGCCAGTAGTCACCGTCCTCATCCACCCGTGCACCATCACCTGTAAAGTAATAGCCCGGGAATCTGGAGAAATACACCTCCTTTATGCGTTTGTTCTCAGGGTCGCCATAGGTACCACGTATGATGCCGGGCCAGGGTCTCTCTATGACGAGGTAGCCCCCCTCGTTTACACTCGCTTCAGCACCATCCTCCTTCAGGACCTTCGGCACCACACCAAAGAACGGTCTGGTGGCAGAGCCGGGCTTAAGTGTAGTGGCTCCAGGAAGGGGTGAGATGAGTATACCGCCTGTCTCTGTCTGCCACCATGTATCTACAACAGGTAATCTTCCATTGCCAACCACCTGGTGATACCACATCCATGCCTCTGGATTTATGGGCTCACCAACGGTGCCGAGGAGTTTTAAGCTCTTAAGGCTATGCTTCTTGACCCATTCATCCCCATGCCTCATAAGTGCCCTTATGGCAGTGGGGGCTGTATAGAAGATATTTACCCTGTATCTGTCCACTATCTCCCAGAACCTGTCAGGTGCAGGATAGGTGGGTATGCCCTCGAACATAAGGCTCGTTGCACCACATGCAAGTGGACCATAGACTATGTACGTATGCCCTGTAACCCATCCTATATCAGCGGTACAGAAGTGTATGTCCTCGTCCTTGTAGTCGAATATCCACTTGAACGTAAGGGCTGCGTATACGAGGTATCCGCCTGTTGTATGGAGCACACCCTTGGGTTTGCCTGTGGAACCGCTGGTATAGAGTATGAACAGGGGGTCCTCAGAGTCCATCTCCACAGGTTCGAGCCCATCAGTGGTATCCACACCTTCCATCTCATCGTGCCACCATGTGTCCCTGCCCTCCTTCATCGAGACATCCCTGCCGGTACGCCTTACAACGATCACATCCCTTACAGAGGGGCACTCCCTGAGTGCCTCGTCACAGTTCTCCTTAAGGGGAATGTGCTTTCCTCCACGGAGTCCACCATCAGAGGTTACAACCACAGTGGATTCACTGTCCCTTATCCTCTCACGGAGGGAGGTGGAGCTGAATCCGCCGAACACAACACTGTGGATGATGCCGAGTTTGGCACAGGCAAGTATGGCAACAACGAGCTCGGGTATCATGGGAAGATAGATGGTTACCCTGTCGCCCTTCTTGAGCCCCTTGCTCATCAGTACCCTTGCAAAGCGGTCTACCTCGGTGGAGAGTTGCTGATATGTGAGTGTCCTCTGTGCACCATCATCGCCCTCCCAGATTATGGCTGCCTTGTTCCTCCTCCAGGTCCTAAGATGTCTGTCAACACAGTTGTATGTCGCATTCAATCTCCCATTTATGAACCATTTGACCATGGGTTTGTGGAAGTCCCATTCAACCACCTTGTCCCATTTCTTTGTCCAGTCGAGTATACCAGCCATCCTCCCCCAGAACCCATCAGGGTCTTCTATGGACTCCTTGTAAAGGGAGAGATACTCATCCATTCCCTTTATGTAAGCATTCTTCCTGAAGTCCTCTGGCGGGGGAAAGACCCTCCTTTCCTCCATCAATACCTCTATCTTTTCTGTCCTGTCACCACTCAAGGCAAGCCCTCCTCGGTTCTTTGGTACAGTTCAAAACATACCCGATACTACCCTCTGTGTCAAGGGATAATGCCCTGAGAGGATAGTTGCTCCCTGAGAAGGGGAAACCCTTTGACAAAGAAGAGATATAAGTGTTATAGAACTCCCTATG
>WGFF01000263.1 GCA_015492355.1 Deltaproteobacteria bacterium | reverse complement strand
TTATATCCCCTGCTGTTGCTGGCTGATGGAGCAGTAAGGTGGTAAGTAGTATTCCGAGTATCCCTATCCTTGGTATTTTCATCTCTCACACCTCCTCATCTTTTCAATCTGTGGAAGGGAGAAGAGGGTCTTTCTCCCTTCCAGCATAAACCCGTCCGTTAGAACGGAGAGATAAAGTCGTAGGGTTGAAAATTCACACCAGCGGGATAGTTGATCTTTATATGTGCTACCTGCTCACCCCTTCCGGTGTAGAAGACAGTTACCTCTTTTCCCACACAGGACAGCCCCTCCGCATCGAAGTGCTCAAAATCCTTGAGTATCCTCAGACCCTTGAGCGCAGGTCCAGTATCACAGTCTCCTGCCCAGCAGATGGTGAGCTTTGTTTTCCTGTCTATCGAGAGTTTCACATCCCTTGTCTCAGGACCCATGATCCCGAGCACCTCGGTACGTATCATCATCTCCTCTCCACTGTCGCTTATCGAAAGGACCGTCCCACTTACCGAACCCTTATGGGCAGCGAACGCAATGCCAAGCATGAAGGCTGTTATTATGGTCACTATCACGAACGCAACACTCATTGTCTTTACCCTGTTCATTTCAATGCCACCTCCTTGAGAGATTCACGTCATTGTTACTGCCAGTTAATAGATGCAACCGGTGTGCCATGTGGATAATGTCAGGTAACTATGTGTTTTTACTGAAGGAATAGAAATGTGGAATAGAACGATAGGTGTGGAAAACTATTATTTCGTTATAACATACCGTATATGCCAGAATACTTTAAGTTACCATTGAAAGCCCATCCTTTTTGTGGTTAAATTTCGTATCATATATGATTATCAATTTATACTACATATAGTATTTTCCCTTTACTTTTCATACATTCTGTTGTATTTTATGTAAAATCCTTCGTAATGGGGTCTTCTTTGTCCTGCCTCTGGATAGACCCGCTCGGTGGTTCTTTGAAGGGTGAGTCTTTTTACAGGGTTTAGAGAGGGGAGTTCTGATAGGTCTAACCTAAGATACGATTATGAGGATAAAGAGGCTTTTTATACACGGTTTCAAGTCCTTTGTTGACAGGGTTACGTTCAATTTCCCCACGGGCACCTCTGCCATAGTGGGGCCCAATGGGTGTGGCAAGTCGAACATAGTCGATGCCATAAAGTGGGTTCTTGGTGAACAGAACGCAAGGCATCTCAGGGGCAGGGTGATGGAGGATATCATATTCAACGGTAGTGAGACAAGGAAGCCCCTGGGCATGGCAGAGGTGGTGCTCACCCTTGCGAACGAGGATGGGCTTGCACCCTCCAGGTATGCGGGTTTTACAGAGATAGAGGTGGCAAGGCGTCTTTACAGGTCTGGAGAGAGCGAGTACTACATAAACAAGATACAGGTAAGGCTCAGGGACATAGTAGACCTCTTCACGGATACGGGCATAGGTACGAGGTCATATTCCATTATAGAGCAGGGACAGATAGGGTGGCTCATAAATGCAAAGCCAGAGGAACGGAGGGCGATATTCGAGGAGGCTGCGGGTATAAACAAGTTTAAGCAGAGAAAGGAGTCCGCCCTGAGGAAACTCGAGGCAACGAGGGAAAATCTTATAAGGGTCAATGATATCATAAGCGAGGTCAAAAGACAGCTCAACAGTCTCAACAGACAGGCTAAGAAGGCAGAAAGGTATAAGACCCTCAAAGAGGAACTCAAGGGTATTGAACTCTATCTCTCATCCATCGAGTACAGGGAACTCGTGGAGAGGGGCAGGGCAAAGGGGGCTGAGATCGACTCCCTTGAGGACAGGGAACTTGCCCTTGCAAATGACCTGCGTACAAAGGAGAGGATGATAGAGGAGGTAAACATCGAGTGCATGAAGGAAGAAGAGGGATTCAAAGGTGTAAAAAGGGCTTCCGCAGAGGTCGAGCGGGCTATCCATGAGGCAGAACGGAGAAGAGAGATAGCAGGCATAAGGATAGAGGAACTCAAGAGGAATGAACACAGGCTCGTACACGAAATAGAGGACCTCAGGGCACAGAGGATAGGGACAGAAAAGGAGATTTCCGGGCTGAGGGATTCCCTTGAAGATATGAAGGCTGGGCTCGATGAGGAGAGAAGAGCCCTTGCAGAGAGTACATCCATGCTCGATGGGGTTGTGGAGGAACTTAAGGGCAGGGAAGCCCTCCTTAAAACAGAGAAGACAGAACTCCTGGGTCTTACAACCAGGCTGGCTGATGTGAGGTATGCCATACAGGGATATATGAAGGAAGAGGGGGCTATACGTGTAAGGGAGGCAAGGCTCCTTAAGAGGAGGGAGGAGGTTTCAGAAAGCCTGGATGAGAAGAGACAGCCTGTTGGTTCCATGGAGGAGGAACTCAAGGGGTCTATCCGAAAGAAGGAGTCCCTGGAGGCAGAACTCAAAAGGCTCGGCTCTGTAGTGGAGGAACTGGAAAGAAGGATAGCCATAAAGGAGGCAGAACTCCGTGATCTCAAGAATGAATATTCAAAGGTAAGCTCACGGCTTAGTGCCCTTGAAGAGATGGAAAGGAACTATGAGCACCTGAAAGAGGGTGTGAGGAATATACTCCTCAAGGAGGACAGGAACGGCATCCACGGGCTTATAGCAGACGTGATAGAGGCAAATCCAGGGTACGAAAGGGCTGTTGAGACCGTTCTCGGCGACAGGCTTCAGTATGTGATAGTGGAGAGCCAGAAGGAGGGGGTAGAGGCAATAGAGTACCTCAAGACCCATTCTTCAGGACGTGGTAGTTTCGTCCCTGTAAGGGATGCACGCTTTTTTGACTCCCCTTCTACCTATGGTACAGGACATCCAGAGGGGGCGAGGGCACTCCTCAGTGAGATAAGGGTGAAGGAGGGATACGGGGCTGTGGTGGATTTTCTCCTCGGTGATGTGATCGTTGTGGATGACCTAAGAAGGGCGGTAAGTATCTGGCAGAATAACCACATAAAGAAAACCATAGTCACACTCGATGGCGAGATGATAGACCCCTACGGGGTGATAACAGGTGGTAATTCAAACGGTTCAGACGGTGGTATACTCCAGAAAAGGGGTGAGATAAAGAGACTTGCGGTACGTGCGGAGGGGCTCAGGGAAAGGATAAAAGCCCTCGAAGAGGAACTCCAGGACCTCAAAACAACCATGGATGATGAAGGCTCTGAACTCGAAAGGTACAGACAGGACCTCCATGAAGAGGAACTGAGGCGTGTGAGCATAGAAGGGGAGCTCAGGATACACAGGGAGGATATGGCAAGGCTCGAGGATACTAAAAAGGGCCTTGCAGAGGAACTCGATGAGATAGAAAGGACACTCAGGGAGATATCCTCAAGGAAGATGGAACTCTCAAGGGAAAGGGATGGGCTCGAAGAGAGGATAAGGGAAAGGGAAGAGAGGATAAAGGTCATGGAGGAAGGGGTGGCAGACCTTACGGGGAGAAAGGAGCGTATCAGTCAGGGGGTTACAGAAAAGAGGGTATTTATAGCCTCGCAGGAAGAAAGAATGGAGTCCCTTAAGAATCTTATCGAGGAGAGAAAGAGGCTTGTGGATGATATAGATTACAGGATTCGGACGAAGGAAGGGGAGATAGAAAAGGGGAGGGAGGAGATATCGGTCAGGAGAGATGAGGTGGATGGGATAGAGAGAGAGCTCAAAGGGCTACTGGATAGGAAGGATGTCCTCAAGAGGGATGAGATAGAAAGGACAGAGAGGCTTTTTGAGCTCACAGAGAGGCTTAAGAAACTGAACGAGGATGTAAAGGCTCTGAACTCCCGACTCGCAGGGCTCAGGGATGAGAAGGCAAGGAGGAGTGTAGAGTTAAAGGAACTGGAACTTACCACAGAACACCTCAGGGAGCGCATCATAGATGCCTATGGGGTCGACCTCAGGGAGTACACACCAGAGGATGAACTGAAGACCAGGGACCTCAATGAGCTCAAATCGAGAAGGGAGGAACTCAAAAACAGGATATCATCCCTTGGTGAGGTGAGTCTTTCAGCCCTTGAGGAATACACGGAACTGGAGAAGAGATACAACTTCCTTGTGGAGCAGAGAGACGATCTCGATCGCTCCATAGACAGCCTCCTTACTGCCATAAACAGGATAAACAGGACGACGAGAGAGAGATTTTCAGCCACCTTTGATGAGATAAACCAGAGATTCAAGGAGATATTCCCGAGGTTCTTCAACGGCGGGAGGGCAGAGATAAGGCTCACCGAGGACAGGGACATCCTTGAGGCAGGTATCGACATAGTCGCCCAGCCC
>WGFF01000262.1 GCA_015492355.1 Deltaproteobacteria bacterium | reverse complement strand
TGAGGGAAACCCCTTTTACAAAAGGGGTTTCCCTCAGAATACAGGCAAACCTGTGTAAAGGCGTGGGTATCCATAATTATCCCCCTATGAAGCTCATCGTTCTACTGCATTTCTTGAAGAGATTATCGTTTATCCTGTGTCCCATCGGTTTTCCCTTTACAGCCATAAACAGGAGTCTTTCTATATCCTCATCACTTTTTCCCTCTCTAAGGGCTTCTCTTATATCTATCTCGTCATCTGAGAAGAGGCATGTCCTGAGCTTGCCATCTGCTGTGAGTCTCAGTCTGTTGCAGGAGCTACAGAAGTGTTCTGACACAGGGCTTATGAATCCCACCTCTCCAGGTGCCCCTCTGAACCTGAACCTCCGTGCAGGACCCGCACCTGTGTAGCCTGTATTCACTGGCTCCAGTGGTTCATGGTGTGTGATGAGATCCATTATCTCCCGTGTGGTCATGCATTTTTCCTTCTGCCAGCCTGCCTCCACATCGAAGGGCATGTATTCGATGAAGCGCACATGGTATGGCTTTTCCTTGGTGAGCAGGGCAAAGTCAACCACCTCATCGTCGTTAAAACCCTTTATGACCACCACATTGACCTTCACAGGCTTGAGCCCTATCCTTTCTGCCTCTTCGAGTCCATCGAGTACCCTCTGGAGATGGTCCCCCCTTGTTATCCTGAGGAACCGCTCCCTTCTTAGTGAGTCGAGGCTTACGTTAACCCTCTTAAGCCCCGCCTCCTTTAGCCTTGTTGCATAGTCCTTAAGGAGGACACCGTTTGTTGTAAGGCTTAAGTCCTCAAGCCCATCCATTCTGGATAATTCACCGAGGAACTCAATGATACCCCTTCTTACAAGAGGCTCTCCACCTGTAATCCGTATCCTTGTAATACCCCTCCTTACCGCTATCCTTGCAATCCTCAGGAGTTCCTCGTATCTCAATATCTCCCTCGGCTCCTTAAGTGCGATGCCCTCTGCGGGCATGCAGTAGACACACCTGAGGTTGCACCTGTCTGTGACAGATATCCTCAGATAGTCTATCCTCCGTTTGTATGGATCAATTAGTCCGCTCAACGGTGGATCCCTCCCCTATATGTTTTACCATCTCTGTTCCAGTATCAGGGGATGGCTCTACGCTGGAGTCCAGGAGGAAGAAGTCAAGGGAGCGTATCTCCTCATCGCCTGTTGCCATCTTCGTTGGTGCTGTACCTTCCTTGAAGACCTCAAATATGGGATTCTTTGTTGAAGGACCCGCAAGGAGCCCTGTTTCAGGGTCTATCTTTACGAACTCCACACCCTCTGGCATCTGAAAATTCTTTACCGGGGTGCCTTCTGTTGCCCTCTGCATGAACTTAAGCCATATAGGTAGCGCAGCCCTTGAACCTGTCTCCATCTTTCCAAGAGGTCTTTCATCGTCATAGCCTATCCATACACCTGCTACAAGGTCTGGCACATATCCTATAAACCACGCATCGTTGAGGTTGTTGGTGGTGCCTGTCTTGCCAGCAGATGGTCTTTTAAGTGCCCTTGCCCTCCAGCCAGTACCATTCTCTATGACACCCTGGAGCAGGTTGGTCATTATGTATGCTGTCTGCGGGCTTATGACAGATACAGCCTCTGGTACGTTCTCTTCCAGTACGTTACCGAAGCGATCTGTTATCCTGGTGATGAATATGGGCTTCGGTCTCCAGCCCTTGTTGGCAAAGGTGGCATAGGCAACGGTGAGTTCGAGAAGGGATAGGGAGGAAGACCCGAGGGCAAGGGAGAGGTCCCTTGTGAGGTTGGATGTTATGCCGAGTTTTCTCGCATAGGATATGGCATAATCTATCCCTATATCCCTGAGCACCTTTACTGTTACAACGTTCCTTGACTTTGCAAGTGCCTCCCTTACCGTTGTGGGACCGTGGAACTTGTCCTCAAAATTCCTGGGCTTCCAGTCCTGGTCCTTGTACGCACCCTCGAACACGATGGGAGAGTCCATGATAATGGTAGAGGGTGTGTAGTTCTTGTCGATGGCTGCAGCATATATTATGGGCTTGAAGGCAGAGCCTGGTTGCCTTTTTGCCTGGACAGCCCTGTTGAATTGACTCTTTGAAAAATCGAGCCCGCCCACCATTGCCCTTACATAGCCTGTCTCTGGCTCCATGGCAATGAGCGCACCCTGGGCAAGGGGGGTCTGTTCGAGTTCCATGGGAATGGGAGAGTCTGCACTCTCAGGTATCGCCTTTATCCTTACATATACCACATCACCTATGTTGAAGAGTTTTATAACATCCACAACCTTGCCACCATCCTGAGCCTGTGTGGGGTTGTAGAGCCTTGCCCATGCAAGGTCCTCTTTTTTTATTATCCCGCTGTGGTTGCCTACTGCAACGGTAAGGGTCTGCTTTTTCCTGTTCACCGCTGTTACAACACCCCTGTAGACCTTTCCCACTGTGAGGGGATTTTTCCTGAGCCTCTTTTCCATCTCATTGCGGAAGTCATCTATCTCATCTATCGACTTCAGTGTCCTTACAGGACCCCTGTAGCCCCTTCTCTTGTCATGTGCCCTCAAGCCGTACTCTACAGCCTCGTTGGCAGCCCTCTGGAGCTCCACATCCATTGTGGTGTATACATGGAGCCCTCCCTTGTAGAGCAGGTCTTCACCGTATTTTTCCTCCACGTATCTTCTCACGTATTCAGTGAAGTACGGACCCACCCAGAGGCTTTCTATCTCCTTGGGCTTCAGTTTTATGGGTGTGGAGAGCGCCTTTTCAGCCACATCCCTTGTTATGAACCCCTCTTCGAGCATGCGGTTGAGGATGAACTCCTGACGTTTTCTTGCAAGTTCAGGGTTCGTGTAGGGGGAGTATCTGCTCGGTGCCTTTGGCAGACCCGCCAGCATGGCAGACTCTGCAAGATTGAGTTCATCCACGTTCTTCCCGAAATAGGTCTCAGATGCAGCCTGTACACCATAGGCACCGTTGCCGAAGTATATCTGGTTGAGATAGAGGTGGAGTATCTCCTCCTTTGTGAGATGTTTCTCTATCCTGTAAGCCATTATCGCCTCACGTATCTTCCTGGAGATGGTCCTCTTGGAGGAGAGGAAGAAACTCTTTGCCACCTGCTGTGTTATAGTACTACCACCCTGGACTATCTTCCCAGCCATTATATTCTTGTAAAGGGCTCTGAAGATACTCTTGTAGTCTATGCCCTCGTGTTCAAAGAACTTGGCATCCTCTGCCGCAAGGAAGGCGTTGATAAGGTGTCTGGGCATCTTGTTGAGTGGTACAACTATGCGTCTTTCTATGTAGAATTCACCTATTATATGTCCGTTCCTGTCGTATACCCTTGTTATGAGGTTGGGATGGTAGTCCTTGAGGATACCTATGGAGGGCAGGTCCCTTGTAAAATAGTAGTACACCCCGATACCTGAGATGAGGCTCAGGAGGATAGACCCTGTAAATATAAACAGAAGTATCTTGAAGATACGCACAGATTCCCTCGCTGGTTAAGGAGATATTGAAGACTGAGTTACTGTGGGGAAAGCCCTCCGGGCTATCGCCCTTCTTTGGTAAAAAGGTATTTCCCCCTGCCCCCTTTCCCAGAAGACTTTTAGATTAAAAG
>WGFF01000261.1 GCA_015492355.1 Deltaproteobacteria bacterium | reverse complement strand
GGGTATGTCTGTCCTCCTGCTTGCAGAGATTATGGTCTTCATGGTGTAGATTATATCCTCTCTGTGTGTGCCGATTCAACGGGCTCATTCGGGTCTCTTGTACATGGAGATGGGCTATGGGGGACAGGTGAATCATTTGTGAGCTGGAGTGTCTTACGGTTTAATCCACATCAGGCTATGGTCTTTTTTTTGGGATATCAGGGGGTGTCCCCCCTGAAGAGATTAAACCCCTGGTCTGTAGGCGGGAAGCCTCGCTATACGACCAAAAAAACCTTGACTTATTCAGTAATTATGATAATTTTGGAAAATAAGTCGGAGATGGGGGCTTGACTATGCCGAAAAAGATTCTTCTGGCGGATGACAGTATTACGATTCAGAAGGTCATATCCCTTACCTTTGCCACAGAGGATTATGAGCTTGTGATCGTGGGTGATGGGGAGTCAGCCATTGAGAAGGCAAGGGAGATAAAACCTGATCTCATAATGGCGGATGTTTCCATGCCGGGTAAGAACGGCTATGAGGTCTGTGAGGCTGTAAAGAACGATCCTGAGCTCAAGCACATACCTGTACTTCTCCTTGCAGGTACGTTCGAGCCCCTTAAGCAGGAGGAGGCAGAAAGGGTCGGAGCAGATGACCATATTGTAAAACCTTTTGAATCGCAGGAGTTGCTCGATAAGGTAAAGGACCTTCTTTCAAAGACTATTGCCACTGAGGCAGAGGCAATGGGCGAGGCAGTACAGCCTCCAGAGGAGCAACCCCCTGAGAAGCCATCAGAGGTGCCAGAGGAGATATGGGAGGCAGGGGATTTTCTTGGTACTGTCGAAGAGACGGGTGAGTCCATAAGTGTAGATGAATCGTTGAAGGTGGATGAGGATTTTCTGGGAGGGGAGTTCCTGGACGAGTCCCAGAAAGAGGAGGAAGCCCTTGAAGAGGAGTTTGTGGACCTTAAGCTCGATGAGGAGTTAGAGCCTCAGGAGACACCAGCTGTATCAGAGCCAGCAGGGCTGGAGACCGAAGAACAGGTAGAGCACCCCACACCAGAGCCTTTCCAGGCTGAAAAAGAGCCCCATCCAGAAAAAGAACCTCCCAAAGAACAGGACCTCGGGGTTCAGCAGGCAGAAGAGACCCTGGAGTTTGCAGAGACTGTGGAGCCACTAGAGGAGATAGCACCAGAACCCCAGGAGCCACAGGTAGAAGCACAGCCACAGGCAGAAGAGGCTCAATTCCCTATTGAAGAGCCGGCTGAAAAGGCAGTGGAAGAGGAGACCGTGGCTGAGGAGTCTGTGGTTGAAATACCCCCAGAGGCACCGGTAGAAGAGCCCTATCAGCCATCACAGCCATCTGAGGAGGCTCCATCTGTAGAGGAGAAGGCACCACCTGTAGGTGAGGTTCAGCCTCCAGAGGTAGTGCCTGAAAGGGAAGCCCCAGGGTATACCGCTGATATAGAGGGTATAGAGGAGAAGATTAAAGAGATAGTAGAGAGAAGACTCGAGGGTATATCCAAGGAGAGGATAGAGGAGATAGTTACCAATGTTACGAGAGAGGTTGTGGAGGAGATACTCTGGAATGTGATACCCGATATAGCGGAACAGCTCATCAAGGCAGAAATAGAGAAGCTAAAAGAGGCACTGTCCAGGATCAAGCAATAGACCCTGTTCCCTCTTTAAACATATTTCAGGTAATGGCTTACCAGATGGGCTATAAGAAGGTCCTTTCTGACGTTTTTTGAACGGGGGAAAGGTGGTTAAAAAGCCTTTTTATAAAAAAAGAGTCTTCCCCCACATAGTCTAAACAATCAGTTGTTACCTTTTATGTGC
Organism: Deltaproteobacteria bacterium; assembly: GCA_015492355.1. Lineage (GTDB taxonomy): Bacteria > Desulfobacterota > GWC2-55-46 > GWC2-55-46 > S146-73 > S146-73. Next base: position 4,937 of record WGFF01000261.1, on the reverse strand, counting down.
TCAGCCAGGATGCCAGCCCTATGGGGCTGGAATGAATGGCTGGCTTGTAAGACACAAAGGGGCACACCCCTTTGGAATCCCGTGGGAAAGACCTTGGGAGAGACTCCTTTGAGGCATTTTGTTGTGTTGATGGGTCTATTCCTGAAATGTTCCATCAGGCTATGGTCCTCAGGGGGTTTCAGGGGGTGATAACCTCCCGAAGATGCGGAATCCCGCCTACAAGGCGGGAGGCTTCACTTTACCTTTCAGTTTTTCGGTTCCCTTTTACCCCATTGGAAGATGTAAGGATATGAAGACCCTTGATAAGACCTATAATCCTGCGAAGGTGGAGCCAAGATGGTCTGAGCACTGGATCGAAAAAGGGCTTTTTAGGGCGGATACAGATTCCCGGAAGCCTGTCTTTTCCATGGTCATACCACCCCCGAATATTACAGGTTCCCTCCACTGTGGTCATGCCCTGAACTCCACCCTTCAGGACGTACTGGCAAGGTACAAGCGGATGAAGGGATTTAATGTGCTCTGGCTACCAGGGATAGACCATGCAGGCATAGCCACGCAGAATGTTGTGGAGAGGATGCTCGCGGAGGAGGGGCTCACAAGGGAGAGGCTCGGAAGAGAGAGATTCCTTGAACGGGTATGGAAGTGGAAGGAAGAAAGCGGTGGAAGGATACTGGAACAGCTCAAGCGCCTCGGTGCATCCTGTGACTGGACGAGGCTCAGGTTTACCATGGACGAGGGGCTTTCAAGGGCTGTAAGGGAGGTATTCGTAAGGCTCTTCAGTGAAGGACTCATATACAGGGGAGATTATATAATAAACTGGTGTCCCAGGTGTCATACCGCCCTTTCAGACCTGGAGGTACAGCACGAAGAGCGGGACGGTTTCCTCTACTACCTTGTATATCCACTTAAGGATGGTAAGAAGACCAGAAAGACCATTACTGTTGCAACTACAAGACCAGAGACCATGCTCGGTGATACCGCTGTTGCGGTGAATCCATCGGACAAAAGGTACGCATCCCTCATAGGCACCACCATCATACTCCCCCTTGTCAATAGAGAGATACCCCTTATAGGTGACAACGGGGTTGACATGGAATTCGGCACTGGTGCTGTAAAGGTAACGCCTGCACATGACTTCAACGACTTTGAGATGGCAAGAAGGCATGACCTTGAGTGTGTAAGGGTCATGGACCTCGATGGCAGGATGAACGAGAATGCGGGTAGATTCAAGGGGCTCGATAGGTTCCGTGCAAGGGAGGCGGTGGTGGAGGCACTCAGGGAGGAGGGGTTTGTAAAGAAGGTCGATAACTACAGGCTCCTTATCGGTACATGCTACAGGTGCGGTACAACGGTGGAGCCCACACTATCGAAGCAGTGGTTTGTGGATGTAAAACCCCTTGCAGAGCCTGCTATAAAGGCTGTTGAGGAGGGAAGGATAGTTTTTATACCCAGGTCATGGGAGAATACGTACTTCGAGTGGATGAGGAACATAAGGGACTGGTGTATTTCGAGGCAGATATGGTGGGGACATAGAATCCCTGCATGGTACTGCAAAAGGTGTGAGCACACAACGGTTGCAACCACTGATCCCTCTGTATGTGAGGGCTGTGGCAGTGAGGAGATATACCAGGATGAGGATGTGCTCGATACATGGTTTTCTTCTGCCCTCTGGCCCTTCTCCACCCTCGGCTGGCCCCAGAGGACAAAGGACCTTGAGATGTTCTACCCCACTACAGTCCTTTCAACAGGGTTCGATATCATATTCTTCTGGGTTGCAAGGATGATTATGATGGGGCTTAAGTTCATGGGGGATGTACCCTTCAGGGACGTATACATACACGCCCTTATAAGGGATGCAGAGGGACAGAAGATGAGCAAAAGCAGGGGAAATGTGATAGACCCCCTTGTTATGATGGAGAGATACGGAACAGATGCCTTCAGGTACACCCTTGTAAGCTTCGCAGCACAGGGCAGAGACATAAAACTCTCAGAGGACAGGATAGAAGGATACAGGAACTTCTCCAACAAACTCTGGAATCTCGCAAGGTTCGTATTCATGAACCTCGAAGAGGAAGACCTCGAAGAGGAAGACCTCGCTGAGGGAAGATACCCTGACACATCACTCTACAATATACCAGACCGCTGGATACTCACAAGGCTTAAAAGATGTGCAGACGAGGTCTCAAAGGGGATAGAGACATACAACTTCGATGAATCTGCAAGGTCCCTCTACAGGTTTATATGGCATGAACTGTGCGACTGGTATGTGGAGCTTGTAAAACCAGATATAAAGGGTGAGAGGGGTGAGGAGAGAAGGAAGGTGGCAGTGCATGTGCTTACCTCTGTCCTCAGGGATACCCTAAAACTTTTACATCCCTTCATGCCCTTTATAACAGAGGAGATATTCAGCTATATGAAAAAGAGGGATGTAAGCATCATGGAGACGGGCTTCCCTGAGCCAGATCTTATCTTCCCTGAAGAGGAAGCAGAGATGGAGCGTATAATGTCCGTTGTGAGGGCGGTAAGGAACATAAGGACAGAGATGAACATCCCTCACAGGGCAAGGGTTGATTGTCTGTGTCTTGCAAGGGACGATTCTGTAAGGGGTGCTATCCTTACAGGAGAGGCTTACATAAAGGACCTTGCAGGGGTAGAGAATCTGAGGGTCGAGGCATCTGGTGAGGGACCGAGGGGTAGTGTGTCAGCCATTACAGACGGTGTGGAGGTCTTTGTGCCCATAAGCGGGCATGTTGACCTCGATGTGGAGGAAAAGAGGCTCAAGACAGCGTTGAAGAAACTCCTCGGGGAACTCTCCCAGGTACAGAGAAAACTTGCCAATGAGGACTTTCTCAACCGTGCACCGAGAGAGGTGGTGGCAAAGGAGAAGAGAAGGCTTGAAGAACTCCTTGAGAAGAAGGGAAGGATAGAGACAGGGATTGAAAGGATCCGCACTGTAAGGGGCTGAAGATGGGGCTTTTTGAGGCTCTCAGAGAGGGTATAGAGGGGTTCGGAAAGGGTGTGGATGACAGACTATCCCTCTACGAATATACCGACCACCTCATAAAGATAGCCCTCCTTGAGGATGTGGGCAGGGGAGATGTGACCACAGATGCCATTGTGCCTTCCCATACCACAGGCAGGGCATGTATCATCGCAAAGGAGGACCTCGTTGTTGCAGGGCTTTTCGTTGCAGAGAGGGTTTTTAAGGCAGTGGACAGGGCTATAGAGTTCAGAGGGCTTGTAAGGGAAGGGAGTTCTGTAAAAAAGGGCAGAAGGATAGCGGTTGTTGCAGGTCCACTCAGGGGTATACTCACCGGTGAGAGGACAGCCCTCAACTTCCTGCAGAGACTTTCAGGTATAGCAACCCTTACAAGGGAGTTCGTAAGAAAGGTAAAGGGCACAGGGGTAAGGATACTCGATACAAGGAAGACCACCCCGTGTATGCGTCTGCTCGAGAGATATGCGGTAAGGGTGGGTGGTGGATTCAACCACAGGTTCGGTCTCTTCGACAGGATACTCGTAAAGGACAATCACATAACCGTTGCGGGTGGGGTGGCAGAGGCTGTAAGGAGGGTAAGGGGGGTGTATCCTGACATGGATATAGAGGTGGAGGTGAGGTCTCTGAGGGAGGTACGTGAGGCTATAAAGAGCAGGGTGAATATCATAATGCTCGATAACATGAAGATAGAGAAGATAAGACGTGCCAAGGAGATTATAGGCAGGAATGCCCTTGTAGAGGTATCAGGGGGTGTGGGACTTGACAATGTCAGGGCTATAGCAGAGAAGGGTGTGGACTTTGTGTCCATCGGCACACTCACCCATTCTGCAAGGGCTGTAGATATGAGTATGGAAGTGATAGACCATGGAAAGGGATGTAGAGGTTGAGATACTCGATCTTCTGAAGCGGGCAGGAGACGGATACACCTCTGGTGAGACCATAAGCAGAACCCTCGGTATATCGAGGACCGCGGTATGGAAGCACATAAGGGGGCTTAAGAAGAAAGGATTTTCCATAGAGGCTGGTCATTCAAAGGGATACAGGCTCAGAAAAGGAGCCAGACCGTTCAACGATGTGGAGGTAAGGGCAGGGCTCGGCACAGAGTTCATCGGAAGGGAGATCCTCTTCTACGAAAGTATCGATTCCACCAACACAAGGGCATACGAACTTGCAAGGTGCGGTGCCAGGGAAGGCACCGCGGTCATAGCAGAGACCCAGACAAGCGGAAGGGGCAGGCTCAAAAGGGAGTGGTTTTCCCCTCCTGGTGTGAACCTCTACACCTCCATAATACTCAAGCCACCTGTCCCCCCTTACGAGGCACCCAGACTCACACTCACAACAGCAGTGGCAGTGGCAGAGTCCATATCAAAGGTCCTGCCGGGGAGGATAGGTGTAAAATGGCCCAATGATATACTCATCGGCTCGAAGAAGGTGGCAGGCATACTCACAGAGATGAAATCAGAGATGGATGTGGTGAACTTCGTGGTAGTGGGTATAGGTGTCAATATAAACATGGAAATCTCCCTCCTCCCTGACGAACTCAGGGGGAGGGTAACGTCCCTTAAAGAGGAATCGGGTAGAGAGGTCTGTAGGGTAGGTTTTACCAGAGACCTTTATTCAAGTATTGAAAAGTGGTATAAGATATATATCCATAGCGGATTCAGCACTGTCAGGGAAGGCTGGAGGTCTTTTTTCAACGGGGAGGGGAAGCCTGTAAGGGTGAGGTGCCTTGACAGGGTGGTAGATGGTATGTGCATGGGTATCGACAGGGATGGTGCCCTCCTTGTGAAGACCCATGGTGGTGTGGAGAGGATAAACTGTGGTGATGTGGAAAGGTAATGGGTCATCAAATCGGACCTGAGGTATGGAGATATTGAGGGCTAAGTTGTTGTGGGGAAGACCCTGCGGGCTATCGCCCTTTTCTGGTAAAAAAGTGTTT